>JAADFS010000177.1 GCA_013152795.1 Deferribacteres bacterium | reverse complement strand
GAGTTCAGGTTCGAAGCCGGGGATATAGTCTTTATCACGGGAAAGAGAGAGGATATAAACAAGGCACTTATTTACCTGAGCGAAGGGAAGATATGAAAAGGGAAGGATTGCGCTGCCTGTTTCAGAACTGGTTTTCCGTCCACATTTCCTTGTTGAACCTGACAACCTTGTTCCTGCCGGCCTCCTTGGCCTTATAGAGCGCCACATCGGCGAATTTGATCGCCTGCCAGAAGCTTTCGGTGTCTGCGGGGAATTCGCTTATCCCGAGGCTTATGGTTTTCTTGATCGTGCCGTCCGATACCTTTATCCGGGTGTTCTCCATGGTCTCCCTTATCTTTTCCGCGACATTGATGGTTTCACCTTCATTGATGTCAAGCATGAGAACGAGAAATTCCTCGCCCCCGAATCTTATCACAAGGTCAGCGGTCCTGATGCACTTCCTGAGGACACTGGAGGTCTCCTTGAGCACCATGTCGCCGATGCTGTGGCCGTACAGGTCATTGACCTGTTTGAAAAAGTCCAGGTCGCACATTATGAGGCCCACGGTCTTTTCCCTTCTGAGAACCCCTGCTATAAGGGTCTCGGTGTATTCCTGCAGGAATCTCCTGTTATACAGCCCTGTCAGGGAGTCCTTTAATGCCGATTCCCTCAGCGTGTTCATGAGCCTTTTCGCCTCAATCACGGAGAGGGATTCCTTGATGTACTGCCCGGCCCTGAAGATTCTCTTGTCCTTCCCGTCGGCCCTGAAATTCTCCTTGTCCAGGAGGAACTGCACAACCCCGCCGGTCTTGCCGCTGATTATCATGGGGATGCATATATGCACCTTCCCGATATCCGGCCTGAACTGTTTGCATATGCCCGGATACGTCGCCGAGGATATGGTATGGCCTGTCTTTTTAACCTTGCACAGCTCGCTGTTGTGAAGTACGTCTTCACTGCAGAATATCTCCTTCTCATCCAGTATGACCGGATAAACAGGCTTCATTTTATTCCTGCTGTTGGAGACCTCGTATATAATGAATTTGTCCAGGCCGAAATTCTCCTTAAAAACCCTTCCGAGCCGCGAGTAGACATCCTCAAGGCTGTCATCCTCCTCAATGACCTTTTTGAATGTGGCCATGTCGTGGATTTCCTCCATCAGATGGTTGAAGTCCTCTGAAAGCGCGCCTATCTCGTCTTTTGACCGTACGGTGATCTTTTTGGACAGGTCCACTTCCCCCTCACCGAGGGAGCGGATCTGCTGAATAATCGATTTGACAGGCCCTGCGATTGATCTTGAGATAGACAGAGTGAAAAACAGCAGCAGCAGCGAGGCTGTCACGAGAACGCCTCCCTGTATATAAAATGAAAGTGTTGCAACCCCCTGTATCGCCCTTAAGTCAGAGGCGAACATCTTTGTCGTCCTGGAGGAAAAGCTGTCGGATAATGCCATTGCCGAAGACAGTGTCTGCCTGTACTTGTGTATTTTGTCCGCTGTGAGACCACTGTCCTGCTGCGTGGTGTTTAAGCCGCTCAACTTTGAATCCGCAAGCCCGGCCAGTTCCATATCCAGGGTGTCGATCAGGGGCAGGAGTTCACTTGAAAATTTTTCTCCCGCGGTCAGGGGTTTGACAGTGAGTCTCTCGATTAGTTTATTGTTGTCCCTGTCAATATCATAAACCTGCCCCCCGAGCTCCAGCGCGGAGAGAAAGGACCTTATATCCATCAGCCTCGTTCTTGATATGTCGATTTTTCTGTTAAACTCGTTGATATCGGCAACGGCCTGCATCCCGGCGGCGTCAATGCTCATGCGCTGGAGTTTTCGCGCGATTTTTCTCGAAATCCTGTCAAGGGGCATAACCTGGCCGGCTATTCTGTCGGTGCGGTTGTTTATGGTTACGTTTGTCAGAACACTTGTGAGGAACATCACGACAAACCAGAACAGGACGCCGAGGAAGAAGAGGAGAAATTTCTTTCTTATGGGCAGGTCGACAAACGTGATGAAGTTTATAAGTTTATTTATCATGTTAAAGATGATACCTGCACTGTGTTAAAGTTATTCCGGCAGGCCACCATACCCGTTTATGCCATATTAGATAATATAAAATATTTTGTGAAAATTGTCCTTCCCTCCCCGTCAAGGGGGGAACAAATAAAGTTCAGAGTGGAAGGTGGGGATTATTTTACTTCCAGCATTCTGTCGAGGGCCTTTTTGGCGGGTATCCTTACCTCTTCGGGCACCTTTATTTTGTAAGTCATTGTCTCAAGTGCATTCAATACGCTCTGGAGGGAGGTTTTTTTCATGTTGGGGCAGACCATGTCTTTCCTGAGAGGATAAAATTTCTTCTCCGGGTTGTCCTTGCCGAGTTTGTAAAGGAGTCCCGTCTCCGTGCCTATTATAAACTCCCGGGCATCCGATGATTTTGCGAACCTGAGCATGCCCGATGTGCTGGTTACATGGTCGGCCTTTTCAAGGACTTCCATCCTGCACTCGGGATGGGCGATCAGCAGGGCGCCTGGATACCGCTGTCTCGCCCTGTCCACATCCACTGCGGATACCCTCTCGTGCACGTGGCAGAAACCGTCCCATGCTATGACCTCTTTCTCTGTGTTCTTTGCAATCCATGCCGAGAGGTTTTTGTCGGGCACGCAGATCACCTTCTCGGTATCAAGCGATTCCACTATCTTCACGCCGTTGGCCGATGTGCAGCAGATGTCGCTTTCCGCCTTGACATCCGCCGTTGTATTGACGTAAGTGACCACGGGCACGCCGGGGTGGAGCTTTTTTATTTCCCCGAGGGTGAACTCGGCCGGATACGTGTAGCCGCCTGTATATTCGAAACCCGGGAAATGGGTTTTTATGTTTCTCGCGCCGCTGGTTGTTATCATGTCGGCCATCGGGCAGCATGCGGTGATCTCCGGAAGAATGACGGTCTTTTCAGGAGACAGTATCGAGGCGCTTTCCGCCATGAAGTTCACACCGCAGAAGACGATAACCTCGCATTCAACAGAGGCCGCGGTGCGGGAAAGCTCCAGGGAGTCGCCCGTATAATCGGCGATATCCTGCACCTCTTCACGCTGGTAATTGTGGGCAAGGATAATGGCTTTTTTCTTTTCCTTGAGATTCAGTATCTTTTCACGCAGGAGTTCCGTATCTGTCATGGCAGTATATTTTAGACGTTTTTTCAGAAATTTGAAAGCCTGTACCGCTTGTAGTAGACGGGAGTGTTTGTATAGAGGACTGTCCCGTCGTCAAACGTCACTTTATATATCCTTGATATGTTACGCTCGGATTTGTATCTCGAGATGACCTTTATCACGTAGTTTTCGGTTTCGGGTATGGGAGGTATTCCCCCGGATTTTTCAACCCTCGACGGTCCGGCATTATAGGCCGCAAGGGCAAGGCTCAGGTCGCCGTTGAACCTGTTGAGGAGGTGCCTGAGGTATCTGACGCCGCCTTCAATGTTTTCTTCCGGGTCAAAGGGGTCGTTTATGAGCATATCCCTTGCCGTTGAGGGCATCAACTGCATAAGGCCCAGCGCACCTTTTTCAGAGACCGCCCTCGGATTCCAGCCGGATTCCACGCTTATCATGGCCTTTATAACAGACGGCTCTATGTTGTATTTCAGTGATTTCTCCCTGATGATCCGGTCGTATCTTTTTGCTGATCCGGCTGTTTCTGCGGGATGTGTTTTGGCGGCATTGCCGGTGCCGCCGGGGATGTTTGTCAGATGAATAACGCCGTTTTTATCCGTATAGGTGTATATCTCTGCATTAGCCGCGGCAACCCACAGGCAGAATGTGATAACTGCGCCTATATAAATGCTTTTCCTCATTTTTTTAATATAACATCTGTAAATTGAGATGGTCAATTTACAGTAAAGGCCCTTTCGGCCGTCCTTGACTGATATATAATTCGGATTATGTGTGGTTTTTATTTAACTTAATGTTGCATAGACCGGCAGTCCCGGTGGAAAAGACAACACTGCCCCGGTAAAGTGGTATAATTAACCTTGGTTTCGAACACTGATGTTAATATTGCAATGTTGCGTAAACAGGCAAGGCAGGCTGCGGGAGAACAAAGTTCAAAGTTCAGGGTGCAGAATGGAAATTTCATGTTTTTCCTGCACCCTGCACCCTGACAACTGCACCCTCTGAACATAAGGAAACATGATGCGAAAACCGATTGTTGCTATTGTAGGAAGGGCGAATGTGGGGAAGTCAACCCTGTTCAACAGGATAGCCGGTAAGCGCCGCGCTGTCGTTGAGGACTTTCCCGGTGTCACAAGGGACAGGCTCTACTGTGAGGCCGAATGGGAAGGACGGCCTTTTATCGTTGTGGATACCGGGGGTTTCCTGCATGACCCCGAAGAGGATATTTACAAGGAAGTAAAAAGGCAGATCCTTGCCAGCGTGGAGGAAGCGGATATCATCATCCTGTTGATGGATGCGGACAGCGGGGTTCTTCCGCTGGATATAGAGCTGATTGATGAACTCAGGAAAT
>JAADFS010000176.1 GCA_013152795.1 Deferribacteres bacterium | reverse complement strand
TCAGATCAGAGGCATCAACTCCATATATTTCCTTGTACGGGGCTCCGTAATCCTTATGAAATTTTGCCAGCCCTTCCAGGGCCTCGCTCATCCTGCCCGAGTCCTTGATGCCTTGCAGTACGGCGTCATCAACTCCACGTCCAAGAGTAAGGGCAACCTTGTTTGCTACCTTCGGGCCTTTGCTCTAATCTTCCAGCCGCAGATCAACGCGGATCAACGCAGATATCTCCTTTAATCACGGCTCTTCAGCGTTCATCAGCTTCTTCCAATGCCATCTCGTCTCTCTCCTTACACTTGAAATGTTTTCCTGAAACCCTGCCTTACCTCACCTCCCTGAACTTCAAACCCAACTTCTCTTCGACTAATTTGAGATATGCAGAATCAGTCATTGTCAGCATTAACTGATACCCCTGAAATGTTGCATGGATTCTTGCCTCTGCATGATTATCCTCGGGCAGAGTGAAGCTGAAAAAACCTGCAAAAACCTCATCATCCGGACCACACATACCTTTTAAAACCTCAAGTCCATAAATATCATCAAGAGAATACTCAATATCAAGAAAATATCGAATTGCCGGGAAGTTTGATTCTATCACCATGTCATAAATCTGCCTGCTGAGCTCAGAGCTGCCGATGCCGCTGCACCTTGCTGTCCATGTATACTCGAATCGTTTTTTAGAAGCAAACTTCTCCATGCAGATTTTCATGCGCTCTATCAGTTCGTCATTCGATGCACCGGGCATCTCGCAAAAAAATGCTGAAGGATTCTCTCCGCGAAGACCTCCCCTTGATATTCTCAATTCTCCAGACAAGTTATGTCTTAGTGTAAAATAGTTGTCCTTCTCCTCTATGCTCAGGGGCAGATTAATTGCACTAATGAATTGTGTCATGAAGGTTTTTCTGTATTGAACGTCGTTGGTTACCCTGGAACCATTTGCTGAGTAACCAAAGTATCTCTTTCCTTTTTCAACTTTTACATCTACAGTATCGTATCCACGTTTTGTTTGCTTACTATTTTTCTCTTCAAAACCACACCGCAGCAAAAGAAGTCCAATTTTTCCGATCGTATTAGCTCCCCTTTCAAGAATATCCCTGAAATCATCCCATGGTTCCTTCTTTAAGGTGAGATAGCCTTCGGTGCTGATATCTATCAACCGTATTCCCTTGAGATCATGCAATAAAGGGAGGCGTTCGGGTTCAAAGTATGCATGGCCTATACTCCCGGTTGAGAAATCATCGAAACCTGACAGTGTCCTTCTTGCAGTCTCATGAATGCGTAAAAGCTCTTCAACACTAAAATATCTCTCGCTTAAATAATCATATTCTACACCCATATCAATATCTCCCTATCCTCCGTATGGAATAAAATCTAAGACATCAATGCCTGTCTTTCTAAACCATCTATCAACCATAGGCGGTATTCTCGTTCCAGGCGGTACGACATACTGGACTCTTTTAAAATCCTGAGTATTCAAATCAGTCATTGCCTTTTTAACCCATAACCGCTCCTTTTCCAACCCCTCTCTTCCATATCTAAACGCTGCTGTGCCGTTCTTTACCTGCAGATACACAAGTTCTCCCTGAGCATTTTTAATTACTACATCAATATCAGTCCCCTCCAACTTGGTTCCACTTGCTATCCTCTTTGATATCCTCTGTGAAAATTCCACGACCTCATAATTATTACGCTTCAACCATGCTGCTACTTCTAATTCATATCTCCGGCCTTTAACCTGTGAAGCACTCTGCTTTAATGTCTTAACCAGATAGTCCAACCCTTTTACCTGAGCCACCTCTCCCATGTCTACCAACAAATCCGCCTCTTTATAACCTGCCGAATAAAGATTACTGTTTGCAAGAGCCCTCTTGATCTCCCCTGGATTAACCCTGTTCTTGAGCACCTTTGCCAGCCCTTCCAGGGCCTCGCTCATCCTGCCCGAGTCCTTGATGCCTTGCAGTACGGCGTCATCAACTCCGCGTCCAAGGGTAAGGGCAACTTTGTTTGCTACCTTCGGGCCGAGCTCTGCATTGTTTGTGATCGAGACAAGCACATCTATTACTTCATCTCCCATTACCTTCTGCAGTCTTGCTGCCCGCTCTATTGTCCTCGATGATCTGACAAACGCATTGAAGGCCGTGATCGTTTCGTCCCCTCTGGTAACTATCGCCTTCAGAAGGCCTGCATATTCTTCTGCATATTTAATTCCTGCTTTCGGCCCCTCCTCCCATCCGATCTTAAACATCCTCTTCACTATGCGCACAAGCGAGGTCCTGAACACTCCCTTGCCCACCTTCGGCAGTATCACCTTGGTCCCCGTAATTACTGCATCCGGGGCCTCCCCGGCTAAGGGGACAAACTCCGTTGCAAGCCCTGCCACTGCAAAGCCGAACTGCACCCAGTCAGGCTCTTTACCTCCAGGCCAGAGATATCCAACGTTCTTCAGAATGTCCCGTGCATCCCCTATGCCAAAGGCCATGCCTGCGGCAAAGTCCCCCGCCAGCCCTTCCACTCCTTCGCCATCTCCCCACACGAACCCTCTGCCCAGGTTGTATAGCCGCGTATACCACCTCTTGCTGACAACCTTTACCTCCTTCCTGGTCTCAGGGCTGGCTATCACGTGGATGTCTATCTCTTCGCCGAATGAATCGGCAGACAGTATCCCCGTGGACTCCATAAGGACTACGGCTTGCCCGCTGCTGTCGAGCTGAACCTGCCCGTTTTCGTCCACCCCGCTCAACCTCACAAGCCCTCCGGCACCTCTCTGCTCCCTGTAGATCACAACACTGTCCATATTGCCTGCAAAGGATTCGCCGATTACAACCGGGCTTGCTCCAGGCACGATATCTCCTGCTGCCGGAACCTTTGCCGTGAGAGTATTCACTGTAACGGAAACATTTCCCTCTTCAAACACTCCCTTGACACGGTACCAGTACCCCCTGGTCAGGGCAACGGTTGATTTGACTGTATATGTCCCCTCACCTGTTATTACAGTAAACGAGACCCTTCCCTCAGGCGTGATTGCAAGCCTGTATTCTCCCTCTTTCTGAACAAGGGTGCTTTCTCCTGTGGCTGTCGGCCGCACCCACGCACTTACTGCAAGTCCGTTCTCTATATGCAGGCTTGCATCATCAGGGATGACGACTGTATCATCGCCGTCAAAGGATAGGGATGCCGTCCCGTTGGCAAAGTTTTCAGTGTCAAGAACCGCTCCCTTTACCGTACCGTTGTTCCCACCTGCTGCATCTGTAACTGTTCCTGCCGTGATTTCCTCGAATGGATAGGACGATACCGGAAGCATTGCAGTGGTCCACAGCGTGGCTACCGCACCAGGAGCACCGCTGATGGCAATTCTTGTCTTTGCATAATATGGTATCTGAGCTATTGAACCGTTCAGTTGCTCTATCCCTAAGGTGCCGTCTTCTGTTGCATCACCTGCGATAACCGGGTGTTCAACTTCCATCCTGGTCGGGGCACCTGATATAAACGGAATCCTCAGGCTCTTCACAAAATTGCCTGCCGCAACACTCACAAGGGTGTTCTCTATGCGGCCGCCGGCTGTGTCGAGAACTGCCCTTGCAATGCCGTTGCTTACAACAGTGTCGCCTGTGATCTTCCCGTTTGAGGCAAACCATGTTACCCTTGTGCCGTCTGCTATACTGTTCCCCTTTGAATCCTTGAACGTGGCGGTCAACCTCGCCTTTTCCTTCAGATAAACATCCAGCACTCTCCTGTCTGATGTCAGTGTGATTTCAACGGCCGTGACATCGATTGTCTCGGGTTGTTCATAGCCGTCTGCCTGCACTTCTATCTCCTGGGCCTCGGCAAGAAACCCGGGCTTAACAGTGGCCTGAGCCTGACCGTTGAGCGTCTCCTCCACTATCTCTTCTTCCGGGAACTCTCCAAGACCTTCCAGCCCCCAATAAACGGGTGAGCCATCCTCTACAAGGTTGCCGTACCGGTCTTTTACAACAGCGGTCAGGGTAATCGCGTCTGTCTCATCAGCGGCATATGAAGCCTTGCTTTTTGAGATTGTTATATCAGCTGCTTTTCCGGGGACAACCCGGATAGTGTTGGTGACGGCGCTTACCCCTCCTATTTCATATGATCTGCCATCAACAACAAGGGATTTGACTTTTGCTCCAACCCTGTAAGTATCTCCTGGCGTGGTCGTTGTGTTAAGGGTTACAACGGCAAAGCCGTCTCTGGTGAGGCTCTGCTGCTCTGATAGTGTCCCTGTCCCCTCGTCTATGAACCATTCAACTATACTTCCATCTTCTGCCGGTATTGGTAACCCCTCTGTATCTGTTCCAACTGATATGCTTGCCACGATGTAGACGGAAGCCTCATCTGCCGATACAATGGTTTCCTCGTCAGGGTAAACATCAAACTCCACCGGGATGATTTTCAAATCCTTCCTCTCTCCCCTCACCTCCACGTCCGTGCCCCTGTTGAGCACCACCTCTGCCTCGTATCTCCTGTTGATGTCGAAGTATGC
>JAADFS010000175.1 GCA_013152795.1 Deferribacteres bacterium | reverse complement strand
TCAGGATATTGAGGGCGGTCAAGAACAGGTTCGGCTCGACAAATGAAATCGGCGTGTTCGAGATGATGGAGTCCGGGCTCAAGGAGGTGGACAACCCCTCCCGGCTCTTTATCTCTGAACGGCCTGTCAATGTTCCGGGCTCTGTCGTGACCGTGAGCCTTGAAGGCACAAGGCCACTGCTCGTGGAGATACAGGCACTTGTGACAGCGTCAAGCTTCGGGGTGCCGAGAAGGACCGCGCTCGGTGTTGATTACAACAGGGTCAATCTCCTGATAGCGGTGCTTGACAAGCGTCTCGGGATGCGCCTTGGGGGAATGGATATTTACGTGAACGTTGTCGGAGGCCTGAAGGTCGACGAGCCCGCGATCGATATCGCGATTATGGCGGCGATTGCCTCATCTTTCAAAAATCAACCTATCGACACGGAGACATTCGCCTTCGGAGAGGCCGGCCTGTCAGGGGAGTTGAGGGCGGTGAGCCAGGCGGAAACAAGGATCACGGAGGCCGCAAAACTGGGCTTCAAGAAGGGCATCGTACCTGCCAGTAATGCAAGTATATCCGGCAGGCATAATATCGAAATCACAGGGGTGAAAAATGTTGAAGAAGCTGTTGAGATTCTGTTTTATTAGCGCAGTCCTTGTTGTTGTTATTGCTGGATGTGCGCCGAAAGTGACGGTAAAACCACCGCCGCAGTACATGGACCGCGAGTTTTCGCTCGGGGATATCGTTGCAACGGCCGGCGGCGGTATTGAAACACTGAAGGCGATAGCGGACATAAAGATTGAAAAGAACCACAGGCCCTATGACTTCATCAATGCGCGTCCATACTGGTCAGGAAGCCCGGCATGGTGCACATGAGGATATACAAGTTCGGCATGCTGGTGAAGGACTTTGTGATTAAGGACGGAAAGCTATACGTCCTGTCGGGCAAGGGCGGCGGCGGCCTGAAGAAGCTCGGTGACGAGTTCTACAGTGCGGTTTTCTGGTGGGACGACATGGATGATGCTGTTATGAATACAAAGGCCGGAGAATACATCATCAGGTCGAAAAACAGGGTGATACATATTGACAGGGGCACGCTCCTGCCGGTAAGACAGGCTGTGAGCGCATTTAACAGGAGGATATTGATTACATACAGCAGGCCGGTGAACAACAGCGGATTCTGGTATCCCTCGGTAATTGAAATATCCGCGGGTGAGTTCAGGTTTACGGTGAAGCTGAAAAAGCTCCTGAAGAATCCTCCGCCGGGCAGGCTTGATTTTCGGATACCCGTTGAAAGTTGAACCTTACGTATCTCACCCGTAGTCCTTGAACTCCTCTTCATTGCCTTCAGCCTCAGCGGGTTTCAGGTCGAGGTTCATGGCAACTGCTTCTATAATAGCCCTGCCCACAGGTTTTTCCTTGATAAGAAAACCCTCCAGTATGGCATTGTCGCATATGGTGTTTATCAGGCGGGGAACGCCTCTTGAATAAATATGAATGAACTTGATTGCCTCAGGGGTGAATATCGGTTCCTTGCATCCCGCCACATTAAGCCGGTGTGTAATGTAATCCCGGGTGATATTTTCATCAAAGCCGGTTAATTTGAACTTTACGACCACACGCTGTTTCAGCGCCGAATCCAGCGCGAGAATCTCTTCGAGCTCAGGGCAGGCCGAACAGAACAAGGGTCATCAGCTTCCCTTCGTCGATCTCCATGTTGAGAAGCCCGCGCAGTTCCTCCATGATCTCTTTTGACCTGAGCATCTGCACTTCATCTATAAGCACCACGGTCTTAAGCCCCAGTTTATGCAGGGCGCGGAGCCTTCGCAGGAGTTGTCCCAGTATCTCCAGCTTGGTCTTGCCTACATCCTTTATCCCGATCTGCATGGCGATTTTTCTCATCAGCCAGTCTGTGGTGACGGAGGTGTGCAGGACTATAAGGAGAGCGGCCTCGTATTTTTCTTCATCCAGCTCGTTGAGCATTCTTCTTGCAAGGGTGGTCTTGCCTGTGCCGACATCACCCACCACCACTGCAAGCCCCTTCATGGTGTCCACTGCGTATTTAAGCCTCAGAAGGGCCTCTGAATGCTGCGCGCTGTTGAAGTAAAACCTGTCGTCTATGGAAGTCGAAAACGGATATTCTTTTAAATTATAAAATTCCAGGAAATCCATCATGAAAAAATTTCAAGCTGAAAAAACCTTATATTATCTTTGCAGTGGTAAAAAACATCACCACCCTGCCTTGCCGGTTTATGCAAGGTTAAGGTTATAAAGGATAAGGCATCCGGCTGAGGTTTATTATACCTTAAATTCAATTTTAATGGTTGAGCGGCATGCATTGCGGCTGCATAGACCTTACAGCGGCATGAAAATATTGCCGGCGGGCAGGAGAGCCTGCCGGTTTATGCAACATCGGGGTCTATAAATACGATATCCTGTTTTTCTTCGGCTTCGGCTTTGTTGCTGCAGGTGCCGGTCCCGCAGGCGCCGGTCCCGCGTGATGCTCCGCCTCAGGCGGAGCCTGAGGCTCCACTACGGGCTCCTGGGCTCCCAGTTCATCAAGCCGCGCGGCGACATCCCTGAAAGTAGGATCCTGGCTGTGTATATCCGTATAAATCCGCAGGGCATTTGCATTATCACCGTTGCTCACATACGCCTCGGCCGTTTCATAGAGTATATCGAGATATCCGGCACTGTCAGGGGAGAGCTCTGCGATGACCTTTTCGAATTCTTTCACGGCTTCGGCATAAGAACCTTTTTCCATATAACACAGTGCGAGCATCCGCGAGTTCCGGATCGTCCTTGCAGGGTCTCCCGCTGCTATCCTGAGCTCGCGCACGGCCTCATCCAGAAGCCCCTGGCGCCTGTAGGTGATCCCCGCCTGAAAGTGCTTTTCATAATCCGTAGCGCCGCTCGCGGGTTCCTCATCCAGTTCTTTCAATATTTCATTCATTGCCGCATTGACACTCGGTCCTCCAGGCTGAGGCTTCTCATGGATTGCTTCCGTGCCTTCCTGTGCAGGCGTTGGAGACTTCAGTGCATTGAGTTCATTCTCTATATCACTGTTGCCCGGAAAAGCTGAGAGGAGTTCTTCATATATCCGTACAGCCTCATCCTTGAGTCCCTGCTGGGCATAAAAATCCGCCTCGGTTTTCTTTGCGGCAAAATATTCTGAAGACATCTCTCCGGAATCCTGCCGTGATGGTTCCGGTTCCGGCGCACCGGGCGGCACCGTGTCCTTACCGGCAGCGGGAGCTTCACCAGGGGAAGGTGCTGTTCCCAGCTTGGCCTGAAGCTCGTGTATCTTCTCCTGGATTCCGCTGTCATCCGCGCTTAATTCCAGGGCCTCTTTATATGACTGAACGGCCTCTTCAAGCGCCCCCTGGCTTTCATGGAGTTCGGCCAGTTCCTTTAACTCGACCAGCAGCACTTCGTTATCGCCTTTACCCCTGTAGATGCTCACAAGGCGCTGCCTGACGGGTATTGAACGTATCTCCATGAAAGGGTTCAGCAATTCAAGGGCATACGCCCATTTCTGGCTCTCTATGGCTTCATCTATGCATGGCAGCAGCGCTTCCCATGCATCGTCGATCTCGCCTTCGTTAATATACAGGGCGCCGAGGAGTTTTTTTACCTCATTGTCTGAAGGGTCTTTTTCAACCAGTTTCAGAAGCACATCCCTGGCGCCGTCTGTCTTATTGGCCTTGATTGCAAGGTTGGAGTAGTTGAGCAGTATATTCCTGTCATCGGGAACAGAGGATATAACCTTCGAGAGATACTCCAGTGCCTGCTCGAGGTTGCCGGCTTTCTCGGCTATGGTGCTGAGACCCGTAAGCGCGGTTATGTTACCTGGGTCGATTCCGATCGCCTTCTGATAAAACGCCTCTGCCTTGCCGGTGTCACCCTTTTCAAGGTAGTCCGAGGCAATTACAGTGAAGCCCTTTGCAGCCCGTTCATTGAGTCCCAGCTTCAGTGACAGTTCGGCTATCTTTATCTTGATATTTATGTCGAACGGCGAAAAGCGCAGTGTTGTCTGATAGACCTCAAGGGCCTTTTTGATATCCCCGCCTGCCTCGAGTTTGTTTGCGACCTTGAGCAGGTCTTCAGTGGCCTGGGTCGTGAAACCCCTTTCCGCGTTCAGTTCCGCCAGTGATATGACGGCATCGGTCCTGTTGGGGTCGAGATTGAGTATTTTCTTATAAAGCGCTATGGCCTTCGGATAGAACCCGTCTTCCCTGAATATGTCGGCTGCCTTTGTAAAGGACTCTATCGCCTCTTTCTGAGCCCTTTTTTTAAGATATAAATCCCCGATGGTGTTGTGTATGTTGCCGTCCTTGCCGGAAGCCAGCAGCTTGGACCATTCAGCAATGGCCTCATCGATCTGGCCTCTTGCGGTGAATTTCTGTGCGGCGTTTATGATGGAGGTTTTATCTTTCATTAAAATTATGATAGTAGCTTCTCCCGGACAAAGTCAACGAAGACTTTAAGTGTTACATACCGCTTATTTTCCGTTTTTCAGTGTTCCGCACCCTGTCTTTTTCAAAAACCAGCTTGAAGATCAGATAGTATTTGTTTATGTTGCTGACATACCGGACCGTCTCCTGCCCTATATATTTCAGGACTGCAATTTCCGTATTTCTGAACCAGCGGTTTGGATTCAGCCCCATTTTCCCGGCCGCTCTTCTCATTTTCTGTATCTTTGCCGGTCCGGCATTGTAAGCAGCAAGCGCAAATCTCACGCGGTCCCTCGGCCGTATGGCGGGGTCACTGAAATACCGGTCCCGCAGAAACGCAAGATACTTTACGCCCGCGTGAATATTGTTTTCCGGCAGATGTACATCCCTGATGCCTATGTTTTTCCCGGCCGCCGTTGACGGGCGCACCTGCATGATGCCCACGGCGCCGGCATGGCTTTTTTTGCGGTTGTCCAGCCCCGACTCCTGAAATGCCATGGCCATGATGAGCATCCAGTCAAAACCGTATCGCCCGGCGTATTTCCTGAACAACGCCGTGTATCGGCGCAGTCTCCTGTTTTCCTGTTCGGTGAGGGGGTTTGTAATCCACTTGGTGTTTTTGTAATACCGCTCGAAATAGATGTTGCCGTGAAGCGTGCCCTTGCGGTGCTTTCGTATGAACCTGTTCAGATTTTCCTTCAGCCGGGGATTGTTCTTCCTGACCATCCAGGCGATCCTGCCCCCGGAGCGTACCTTCAGGTTATCCAGGACCCGCAGGTTGCCGAGCACGCGGGACCATACGCCGGCTATATGGCTGTCCGCCACCGTGATCCTGATTGCACCGGAGTTGACCAGTTCGAGAATATCTTCGGTTTCGAGATTTTCATCCGCCCTGATAATCCTGACAGGTCTCTTTCCCTGTTTGCGGAATTTTTTGTTCAGGGAGACAAGGCTTTCGTAATAACTGCTGCTTTGCCGCACGAAGATTTCGCGCCCTGAGAGGTCCTGAAGGGTTTTGATGCCCCTGACGTTTTTATTCACGACTATTACCTCGTCAATGCCGGTTAAATACGGCAGGGTGAAATCCACCTTTTTAAGGCGCTCCGGTGTGATGGTGAGCCCGGCGGCTGCAATGTCTCCGTATCCGTTTACAAGCGCGGGGATAAGCCGGTCACGGGATACGGGGATAAACTCCACGACCACCTTCAGGTCTCCGCGTTTTTTATGCCTGTTGAGGAATTTTTCGTAATCCTTTACGAGGGCATATTCAAACCCGTAGAACTTGGTGCCGGATATGTAAAAATTGGTCTTGTTGAAAGTGGTCAGTACCCTTATGTAGTGTTTTGCCAGGAGCCCGTCCAGGTCGTCGGTGTACTGCTTCCTGAAGTGCGAGGCCAGGGGAGAAGGCAACTCTTCCTGCACGGCGCAGGGAGCGGAAGACAGCGGCAGGAGCAATACCATAAGAAGGACGGCACAGATACGGAGATTCATGATGCGTCTCAATGTCTTGTCCACCTTCCTTTACTGTTTAATTTTAATATTTTACCAGAACCGGATACAGCGTTTCCCCTGCCGGCTTATGCAACGTTAGGGTTTATTGACATTTAAGAAACGAATATGTTTGAATTAAAAGTCTGCTGAAAAGGACTTTCCTGATGCAGGCGCGAATGGATGTGAGGAAGAGGGGTGAGAATCCCCCGCTGCCCCGCAGCCGTAATGGGAACG
>JAADFS010000174.1 GCA_013152795.1 Deferribacteres bacterium | reverse complement strand
AGGCTTGAAGAGCCGGTTACGCTCCATGTCGGAAAGGGGCTTGTTGAAGAGGTGGAAGGCAGTGAACCCTATGCGGAATACCTGCGTGAGAAATTGTCTGAGAGGGATGACAACAGGAACATAGCGGAGTTTGGAATAGGCACAAACAACATGGCGTCAAGACCCGACAACATACTTGAGTCTGAGAAGATATCGGGGACCGTCCATATAGCCCTCGGGGACAACAGCTCATTCGGCGGCAGGGTGAGCACCCCCCTGCACCAGGACTTCATATTCTTCAGGCCCACAGTGACATTGATTTCCGGGGAAGACGGCAGTAGGGAGATTCTTCTGAATAACGGGAGGTGGTCTTTCAGCGGATGATCAACCGGTTGTTTTCAGTATTTATCATACTTTCTTTTATCATGATATCCGGATGTTCAGGAGATGAGGCGCCCAAAAAGGTCAGCCTGTACAAGAGGGAAGGGGGTGTTTCCAGGGAAACGGATTATCCACAGCAGAATACAATATGGTTCGGTTTCGACCCCGGTCTCGGCCCGAAAGAAGAGGTCATGATCTACACACCTTTTCTTAAATATCTTGAAAAGACCACCGGCAAGCGGTTCCGCATCAAATTCACAACCAAGTACGAGGACACGGTTGAAAATCTCGGCAGGGGAGTCACAGACTTCGCCGCAATAGGCGCACTGAAATATGTAATAGGAAAGGATGAATACGGCATCCGCTACCTTGTAAGCGGTCTGAACAGGGAGGGTTTTCCGACCTACCATACAATGATATTCACAAGGGCGGACAGCAATATTGAAAGCATAAAAGATATAAAGGGAAAGTGCTTTGCATTCGGTGACAGGATGTCGGCGCAGGGGCACTTCATACCCCGGAAGATGCTGAGCAATGCGGGGATCACGCTTGATGATCTCGGTAAATACGTCTATACCGGTTCACTGACAAACGCCGTAAAGGCCGTGCTCAACGGTGAGTGTGACGCAGGAGGCATACGCGACAGCCTTGCAAAGAGACTGGCCTCCGAGGGAAAGATAAAGATATTGAAGGTCTCCGGTGCATACCCTGCGGTGCTCATAGCATACAACAGCAACGTTGACGGCAAGATAGTGGAGGCGGTGAAATCAGCGCTTCTTTCCTTTGACCCGATGGGAAAGGACAGGGACATGCTCTTTGACTGGGACAGGACGGAGATGCCCGGTGGTTTTACAGAGATAAAAGAACCCGGGCTTGAGAAGGTAAAGGCCCTTGCAATGGAATACGGGCTTTTAAAGAAATAAAGCCACAGATATACACAGATAAATAAATTAACATAAAAAATAAACTGTAACTCATGGAGTTATGGTAAATATCAGCGCTAATCTGCGTAAATCCGCGGCTGAGTAATCAGAATGAAATTACGGACAAAGATAACCATCCTTACCACTGCCATCGCCCTGAGCGTTGTATTTTTCACCCTCCTGCCCATACGTGGAGTCGTCATCAATGCCTTCAGGGAAGAGCTCGAGAAAAAGGCCATATCAATAGCCGGCAACCTTGCTGACAGGATAGCAAATAATATCCCCCTGAAGGATTATTACCAGACAACAAAGGCCTTCAACGAGGTACTCAACAAGGAAAAGGACCTCGAGTATATATATGTAACGGATGAGGAGGGCAGGATATTCGCCCATACATTCAGCAACGGCCTGCCGCCTGATATCCTCACATGGAATCCTCTTTCCGATAAAGACCTGCATGTCCAGCTCCTTGATACTGAAAAGGGCTACATAAGAGACGTGGGCGTCAGCGTGTTCAAGGGCACAAAGTCAGAGCTGCACGTAGGCATAAGGGAGGACAGGCTGAGGGACACCCTGAATGAGATGAGATACCTGACCTTCCCGATTATAATATCCGTGATAATCCTCGGGATAATCGCCTCATTCATATTCAGCCGTTTCATCACCGAGCCCCTGAATAAATTCGTTGAGTTTACAAAGGTGCTCGGCAGGGGCGAATTCGGCAGGAAGGTGGAGGTGCATTCAGGCGCAGGGGATGAAGTGGGGTATCTTGCGCGCAACTTCAACAGGCTCTCCATGGAGCTGAAGATGGCCAAGGAGAAGATGGAAGAGGCATATACATACACGCACCTGCTGCAGGCAGAGAAGCTCTCCTCAATCGGCCAGATTTCAGCGGGCCTTGCGCATGAGCTTAAAAACCCCATGACCACCCTGAAGATGCTTTTTCAGGCCTTCAAGGAGCAGCCTGACATGACAAAGGAGGACGCCGAGGTCATCAGCAGCGAGATAGAAAAGATAGACAATATCCTTACAAACTTCATAGGCTTCGTGAAACAGAAGAGCCTCAACTACTCGCTGGTGGATTTAAACTCCCTCATCGACCGCGTCCTGGCCCTTGCAACCTTTGATATTGAAAACTCAAACATAGAGGTGCACAAGGACATGCTTGAAAGCATCCCCCCTGTCAAGGCCGACAGGGCGCTCCTGGAGCAGGTCTTTCTCAACCTCATCATCAATGCCGTGCATGCAATGCCTGACGGAGGGGAAATAAGAATATCGGGCAAGACAGACGACGGTTTCTCGGAAGTCATGATATGGGACAGGGGAAGCGGCATCCCCCAGGATATCCGCTCAAAGATATTCGACCCGTTCTTTACCACCAAGACGGACGGTACAGGGCTGGGTCTCTCGATAGCTTATAATATAGTGAGATCACATGGAGGCAAGTTGTTTTTCAACAGCGTGGAAGGCAGGGGGACGGTATTCACCGTCAGGCTGCCCATAGGGAAGGAAGATGAATAAGATTCTCGTAGTGGACGATGAAAAAGGGGTCCGCCACTCTTTCAAAAAGATTCTGAGCAGGTGCGGCTATGATGTCATTACAGCGGAAAACGGAACAGAGGCCGTGGAGAAGGCCAGCAGTGAAAATCCGGACCTCGTCATAATGGATGTGACCATGCCGGGAATGGACGGGCTGGAGACGCTCAAGAGACTGAAGAGCGGCAACCACTCCATTACGGTGATAATGATGACGGCCTACAGCACCTCCGAGAGGGCGATAACCGCCATGAAGTACGGGGCCTACGATTACCTGACCAAGCCCTTTGACAATGATACATTGATAGCACTGGTCAAAAAGGCCATCATGGACGGAAAGATGTCCACCCCGGTGACATTCGACGGCCTGGACGAGGAGGAAGAGGGTGACAGGATTATAGGCAGGAGCCCTGTCATGCTCAACATATTCAAAAAGATAGGGCAGGTCGCTGAGACGGATGTAACGGTGCTTCTGAGAGGCGAGACAGGGACAGGCAAGGAACTGATCGCAAGGGCGCTTTACCACCACAGCAGGAGGGTCAACAGGCCGTTCCTGCCGGTCAACTGCGCGGCCATTCCAGAGAATCTCCTTGAAAGCGAGATATTCGGGCATGAAAGAGGCGCCTTTACAGGCGCGGACACAAGGAGAATCGGCAAGTTCGAGCAGTGCGACGGTGGCACGATGTTCCTTGACGAGATAGGGGACATGCCCCTCTCCCTGCAGGCAAAGCTTCTGAGGGTGCTGCAGGACGGCAGCTTTCAGAGGCTCGGGGGAAAGGAACTGATAAGGGCGGATGTCAGGATCATCGCCGCAACCAACAAGGACCTCGAGGCCCTCAGGGACAGGGGGGAATTCAGGGATGACCTGTACTGGCGCCTGAATGTCGTCAGCATCACCCTGCCGCCGCTGAGGGAGAGAAAGGAAGACATCAGCGAGATAGTGCGGTATTTCATACGGAGGTTCAACAGGGAACTCGGCAAAAACGTAAAGGGTATCTCCCCGGAACTGCTGGATGAATTTCACAGCTACCATTGGCCCGGAAACGTCAGGGAACTGCAGAGCATTATCCAGCGCGGCATGGTCCTGTGCCAGAGGGACATACTCTCCCATAATGACTGTGAATCCCTGTCACAGCCGGAGACGAGGGCGGCGGAGACAGGGGATGTCCGGAAGATGCTCTCAGGAGCGGTGGACAGGATACTGCAGGCAGGGGGCTCGGATATCTACAGGGAGGCGGTCACTGATTTTGAGAGGCTCCTGATAGAAAAGGCCCTCCAACTGAACAACAACAACCAGGCCCTGACAGCGCGCATGCTCGGTATATCCAGAAACACCCTCAAGGCCAAGCTGGAGGGAAAGTAATATTGTTCAATTAATTAACGCCTTGGTCAAAAGTTGAGCAGCGCCCTGGCGTTTTACGGAAGATTCAGTAAATAATTCAACCATTTTCCACTGGCATGATCCTTGCATTTCAGCTTGCATCTTTTTCAAATCGGCCGCATATCAGCCTAAAATCAAACACAACAAGAAAGGAGAATGAAAAGCATGAAAAGACGCAGACTGGTCGTATTGGTTGTGCTGTTGTACATGGTGAGCTTTGTCTCATCCGCAACGGCTGCAAAATCCATTCTTGACGAAGTCAAAAAAAGAGGGGTGGTCAGGATAGGCTCCGGCACCACGGTGCCTCCTGTTAA
>JAADFS010000173.1 GCA_013152795.1 Deferribacteres bacterium | reverse complement strand
CAAGACTGCTCTTTGATAACTAAAAAGTAGGCCCGCAAGTCAATTTTCAAATTGAGAGTTTGATCCTGGCTCAGAACGAACGCTGGCGGTGCGCCTAACACATGCAAGTCGAACGGGGTTATGGCACGAAGCCTGCTTCGGCAGGTGGAGAGCCATAACTTAGTGGCGAACGGGTGAGTAATACATAGGTAACCTGCCCTCAGGATGGGGATACTCCCGGGAAACCGGGCACAATACCGAATATGATTCCGGGGTGAAATGCCCAGGGATAAAAGCTGCGAGCAATCGTGGCGCCTGAGGAGGGGCCTGTGGCCTATCAGCTTGTTGGTGAGGTAACGGCTCACCAAGGCTAAGACGGGTAGCCGGACTGAGAGGTCGATCGGCCACACTGGAACTGAGACACGGTCCAGACTCCTACGGGAGGCAGCAGTGGGGAATTTTGCGCAATGGGCGAAAGCCTGACGCAGCGACACCGCGTGGGGGAAGAAGGCCTTCGGGTTGTAAACCCCTTTCATGAGGGAAAAAGTCTTCCGATTCTGTCGGAGGATGATGGTACCTCAAGAAGAAGCCACGGCTAACTCTGTGCCAGCAGCCGCGGTAAGACAGAGGTGGCAAGCGTTGTTCGGATTTACTGGGCTTAAAGGGCGTGTAGGCGTCCTGATAAGTCAGATGTGGAAGCCTTGGGCTTAACCCAAGAATTGCATTTGATACTGTCGGGATTGAGTCGTGCATGGGAGGGCGGAATTCCTGGTGTAGCGGTGAAATGCGTAGATATCAGGAGGAAGGCCGGTGGCGAAGGCGGCCCTCTGGGCAATGACTGACGCTGAGGCGCGAAAGCGTGGGGAGCAAACAGGATTAGATACCCTGGTAGTCCACGCCCTAAACGGTGGGTACTAGGTGTGGGTGGCGATAGTCATCCGTGCCGTAGGGAAACCATTAAGTACCCCGCCTGGGGAGTACGGCCGCAAGGTTGAAACTCAAAGGAATTGACGGGGGCCCGCACAAGCGGTGGAGCATGTGGTTTAATTCGACGCTACGCGCAAAACCTTACCTGGGCTTGACATGCTTGTGGTAGGAACCCGAAAGGGGGACGACCCATTCTTCGGAATGGGAGCTTGCACAGGTGCTGCATGGCTGTCGTCAGCTCGTGCCGTGAGGTGTTGGGTTAAGTCCCGCAACGAGCGCAACCCTCATCCTCTGTTGCCCTTTACGGGGCTCTCTGAGGAAACTGCCGGCGAAGAGCTGGAGGAAGGTGGGGATGACGTCAAGTCCGCATGGCCCTTATGCCCAGGGCTACACACGTGCTACAATGGTAGATACAAAGGGTGGCCAACCCGCGAGGGGGAGCCAATCCCACAAAGTCTATCCAAGTTGGGATCGGAGTCTGCAATTCGACTCCGTGAACCTGGAATCGCTAGTAATCGTGGATCAGCACGCCACGGTGAATACGTTCC
Source organism: Deferribacteres bacterium (assembly GCA_013152795.1). GTDB lineage: Bacteria > Nitrospirota > Thermodesulfovibrionia > UBA6902 > UBA6902 > JAADFS01. The sequence continues at coordinate 11,474 of JAADFS010000173.1, read as the reverse complement.
CGGGCCTTGTACACACCGCCCGTCACACCACGAAAGTCTGCTGTACCCGAAGTAGGTGAGCCAACCCCGAGCAATCGGGGAGGCAGCTTCCTAAGGTATGGCCGGTAATTGGGGTGAAGTCGTAACAAGGTAGCCGTAGGGGAACCTGCGGCTGGATCACCTCCTTTCTAAGGAGTAAGGTGTAACAAGCAACAAAAGATTCGCAAGATGTTGCGGGCCTACTTTTTAATTTTCAAATTGAAGGTAAGAAATTTCAGGTCACGTATCTGAAATTGCAGGCAATGCCTGCGTGATCTTTGAAAACTGTAGGGATTAGAGTAAAGGGGTCAAGGAAGTAAGGGCGTATGGTGGATGTCTTGGCATCAGAGGGCGATGAAGGACGCGACCAACTGCGATAATCCACGGGTAGGAGTAAGTATCCGTTGATCCGTGGGATTCCGAATGGGGAAACCCATCCCGAGTAATGTCGGGATATCATATGCTGAATCCATAGGCATATGAGGCGAACCCGGTGAAGTGAAATATCTCAGTAACCGGAGGAAAAGAAATCAACAGAGATTCCCTTAGTAGCGACGAGCGAACGGGGAAGAGCCCAAACCTGTCCTTAGCACCAAGCGGTCGGCTTCAGCAGCGGCCTTTCAGGGGCGGCAACTGAGAGCTGAAGGTTTGGTGCTAAGGACAGGGGTTGTAGGACCGCATAAGTAGGACTGTCGTATGGTAGCTGAATGAGATGGAAAGCTCACCCGTAGAAGGTGAAAGGCCTGTAAGCGAAACCGTATGGCTACCGAAGCGGTATCCTGAGTACCACGAGACACGAGGAATCTCGTGGGAAGCTGGGGGGACCACCCTCCAAGGCTAAATACCATCTGATGACCGATAGTGGACAAGTACCGTGAGGGAAAGATGAAAAGAACCCCGGTGAGGGGAGTGAAATAGAACCTGAAACCATATGCCTACAAGCGATCGGAGTCCCGATTCGTCGGGATGACGGTGTGCCTTTTGATTAATGAGCCGGCGAGTTACTGAACGTAGCGAGGTTAAGGCCATAACGGCTGGAGCCGCAGGGAAACCGAGTCCTAACAGGGCGATTCAGTTGCGTTTAGTAGACCCGAAGCCAGGTGATCTACCCATGGTCAGGGTGAAGTGCCGAGAAGTCGGCATGGAGGCCCGAACCGATGTTTGTTGCAAAAAGCTCGGATGAACTGTGGGTCGGAGTGAAAGGCTAATCAAACCTGGTGATAGCTGGTTCTCCCCGAAATGTATTTAGGTACAGCCTCATGTATGCCTTAGGGAGGTAGGGCACTGAATGGGCTAGGGCTCCGCAAGGGGTACCAAACCCAATCAAACCACGAATGCCTTAAGGTTTAGCATGGGAGTGAGACTGCGGGTGCTAAGATTCGTAGTCGAGAGGGAAACAGCCCAGAACGTCAGCTAAGGTCCCCAAGACAGAGCTAAGTGGGAAAGGATGTAAAATCGCTTAAACAGCCAGGAGGTTGGCTTAGAAGCAGCCATCCTTTAAAGAAAGCGTAACAGCTCACTGGTCTAGTGATTTTGCGCCGAAAATTTAACGGGGCTTAAGCTCTGCACCGAAGCTACGTATTCTCGTGGACCGTGACCGTGCTTCGTGTCCGTAAAAAGACATTACGTCTTAACGGCCACGGATAACGGTCACGGTTCACGGGAGTGGTAGGGGAGCATTCCATTGTCCGTTAAAGCTCCGGCGCGAGCCGGGGTGGAGGGTATGGAAGAGATTATGTCGGCACAAGTAGCACAAAAGTCTGTGAAAATCAGGCTCGCCGTAAGCCTAAGGTTTCCTGGGGAAGGGTAATCCGCCCAGGGTAAGTCGGTCCTAAGTCGAGGCCGAAAGGAGTAGACGATGGACAACTGGTTAAAATTCCAGTACCATCTGTGATGCGTTTGACCTATGGGGGGACGCAGGAGGATAGGCGCAGCCGGGCGTTGGTTGTCCCGGTACAAACCCGTAAGGTAGTGGTCAGGCAAATCCGGCCGCTGTCAGCCTGAGGGGTGACGTGGATCCCGGGTAAAACCGGGAGAACTGGCTGATTCCACACTGCCGAGAAAAACCTCTATGGAAGTGTCATGGATGACCGTACCGCAAACCGACACAGGTAGGTGGGTAGAAGATACCAAGGCGAGCGAGTGAACCCTCGCAAAGGAACTCGGCAAAATAGCCCCGTAACTTCGGGAGAAGGGGTGCTCCGAGCAATCGGAGTTTCAATAAAGAGGCTCAAACGACTGTTTAGCAAAAACACAGGTGTCTGCTAACTGGTAACAGGATGTATAGACACTGACGCCTGCCCGGTGCCGGAAGGTTAACAGGAGGAGTTAGTCGCAAGGCGAAGCTCTGAATCCGGTAAACGGCGGCCGTAACTATAACGGTCCTAAGGTAGCGAAATTCCTTGTCGGGTAAGTTCCGACCTGCACGAATGGCGTAACGATTTGAGCACTGTCTCTGCGAGGGGCTCGGCGAACTTGAGATACCGGTGAAGACGCCGGTTACCTGCAACTAGACGGAAAGACCCTGTGAACCTTTACTACAACTTGACAGTGAATTTTGGTAAAGCATGTGTAGGATAGGTGGGAGGCTGTGAAGTTCCGACGCCAGTCGGGATGGAGCCGTCCTTGAAATACCACCCTTGCTTTATTGAGGTTCTAACTCGTCCCCATTATCTGGGGAGAGGACACTGTCTGGTGGGTAGTTTGACTGGGGCGGTCGCCTCCTAAAAGGTAACGGAGGCGTACAAAGGTCTCCTCAGGCTGGTCGGAAATCAGCCATTGAGTGCAAAGGCATAAGGAGGCTTAACTGTGAGGCATACAGGCCGAGCAGATGGGAAACCAGGTCTTAGTGATCCGGTGGCGCCATGTGGAAGGGCCATCGCTCAACGGATAAAAGGTACTCCGGGGATAACAGGCTGATCGGGCCCAAGAGTTCATATCGACGGCCCGGTTTGGCACCTCGATGTCGACTCATCGCATCCTGGGGCTGAAGTCGGTCCCAAGGGTTGGGCTGTTCGCCCATTAAAGCGGTACGAGAGTTGGGTTCAGAACGTCGTGAGACAGTTCGGTCCCTATCTGTTGTAGGCGCAGGAGACTTGAGGGGAGCTGTCCTTAGTACGAGAGGACCGGGATGGACGGACCTCTGGTGTGTAGGTTGTTCTGCCAAGGGCAACGCCTAGTAGCTATGTCCGGATGGGATAACCGCTGAAAGCATCTAAGCGGGAAGCCCACCCCAAGATTAGGTCTCCCTTCCCTGTACTCCGGTACAGGGCTGAAGGTCGGTGGTAGACTACCACGTTGATAGGCTGGGTGTGTAAGTCCGGTGACGGATTGAGCTAACCAGTACTAATTGACCGTGTGCCTTGACCCCCTTACTCTGAATCCTACAGTTATTCTTAAATAAAAAAGCCCCGGACAGGTCGACCTGTCCGGGGCTTTTTTATTGCTGCAAGCTCCTGCTTTAAATTGGAACCGGCAAGAGATTTTATTTTGTTTCCGGTTGGGGTTCTTTTGCTGTCTCCGGCTCTTGTTCTTCCTGAGGGGGCTTTTTCTCTTCGGCCTTTTCCCAGGGGTTTCCCAGGGGAGCTGTATGGATGCGAGGATGTCTTTATTCTTGGTGATCTCCGTATTTTCCTTTAACTTTTCGACGTATGAATTAAAAAGCGCCTTGCGTTTCTGGGCCAGCAGTTGTTTCCTTATGGATTCTTTTGACTGTTCAAAACTGGCCAGCTTCCCTTTTTTTATGTCGGTGACTTTTATGATATGATAGCCGAAACGCGTCTTGACCGGCTTGCTCACTTCCCCGGGTTTCAGGGCGAGCACTGCCCGCTCGAATTCGGGGACCATCCTTCCACGCCCGAAGTATCCGAGGTCACCGCCTTTCTGCGCAGAGCTTTTGTCCTTTGAAAAGGCCTTCGCAAGCTTGGCGAAACTCTCGCCTTTGTTGAGTCTTTTAAGGATGTCGTTGGCCTCTTTTTCGGTCTCAACAAGGATGTGGCTTGCCCTTATCTTTGTGCCTATTGTGAATTTATCCTTGTTCTGCTCAAAGAATTCCTTGATCTCCGCATCACTGACCTTTGCCTTGTCTTCGACCTCTTTTTTCAGGATCAGTGATACGAGGCTCATTTTTTCAAATTCCCTGATCCTCGCAAGATAATCCTTGTCCTTGTCAAGTCTCATTCTCTTTGCATCCTGGTAAATAAGGTCTCTCTTTATCAGCTCATCAAGGAATTTCTCCTTGCCTTCCATCCCTCTGAATTGAGATCTCGCCCATTCAGGCACACGATTGAGTTCCCTGAGAAAATCCTCTTCGGTGATGGCGTCTTTGCCGATTTTTGCAACAACAGGACCTTCAGACTGGCTGTTCTGGCATCCCGCGAATAATACGACCGTGGTTAACAGGAAAATAAGGGTCAGAATTTTTTTCATTCAATTTCTCCTTTAAGTGTTTAGTGTTCTGAAATACATTTTCATCTGAACTCATTTATAACATAATAGTGATGCTATTTACAATAGCTGTACCCTCCCAGACCCCCATCCGCGGCTGAAATGTGAGGAGGGAGGGCACGCGATATTTTACGCGAGTGCAAGGTTAAGTTATAATATCTTTATGAGAAAGAGGCTGTATCTGAAGGTCGGTGACAGGGTGAATCATCTCAGGTACTCTGCATGGGGTGTCGGGGAAGTCATCGAAGAGAAACATTCAAATCTGTCCGGCGGGTTCTGTTTTGTAAGGATTCTGTTTGCAGACGGAAAGGAGCGGTCTTTTATTAATGACCTTGAAAGCGCTCACTGCTGCTATTATTCCGGTGTGAGGATATTGTAAGAAGATTCAAGGGTTCATGGTTTACGGTTCACGGTTGGAAAGTGTTTCCTTACAAAATCTACCTCTTCTTCGCGGGTTTTTATCTTTCTTTCAAGCCTTGCCTCAAGAATCGCAGTTAATATTTCCTTAAACACCGGTCCGGGTGTGTATCCCATTGACTGCAGGTCGTTCCCTGTAAGCTCCGGCTTGATATTCCTTAGTATGGTCAAATAAAGCGAGATCGCCTTTTTGCGTTCTTTATCCTTGGCTCTGGCCATTGCAAAGAGGATGCTATGGAGGTTCAGGGGCCGGAGGGTGTAGTAAATCTCCTTTGGCGAGGCTTGCTGAAGTTTTGCGAGTGCGGCCTGCGAGTCCTCTATGCCGTCGAGTATTTCCCTGCTTGCCTTTTGCGGTACCTGCAGCCTATGTAGGGCCTCGGTTCTTTCCTGCGGCGTCAGCTCATCGAGAAGCGCCATGAGAAAGAGATGTGACTTGTTGATCTCCTTCTCAAAGAAAAGGAGCTTGAACCAGGCGAATGTCTCCTGAATGGCCTCAAATGTCTCTTCGAGGGTTTTGGTGCGGGGATGGATGAATTTCAGGAGGTCGAACTCCGCCAGCCTCCTGATCACCCTTAAGGGTTCAGCCTCAATGAACAGGAGGTTGAGCTCGTCGTACATCCTTGTCCCGGAGAGTCTGTCAAACAGGTTGATGCGCACGGCGGTCTTTATCAGGTTGACGGTGTGTTTGCTTATTTTAAAGCCGAAGCGCTCGGAGAATCTTATGGCCCTGAATGCCCTCGTGGGGTCCTCTATAAAGCTCAGGTTGTGAAGAATCCTTATGGTCTTTTCCTTGATGTCCCTCTGTCCGCCGAAGAAGTCGATAAGTTGTCCGAACTTGCCGGGATTTAATCTCACCGCCATGGTGTTTATTGTGAAGTCCCTCCTGTAGAGGTCTTTCTTTATGGAGGACATCTCCACATGAGGCAGGGCCGCCGGAGACTCGTAATACTCGGTCCGTGCAGTGGCCACGTCGAATTTCAGGAAGTCCGTGATAACGACTGCAGTGCCGAAGCGCTTGTGGCTTTTCACCTTTACATTCAGTCTCTTGCCGAGCGCATGCGCAAAGGCTATTCCATCGCCTTCGATGACAATATCAATATCGAGGTTGGCCTCCCCCCTGAGGAGGTCCCTTACGCACCCGCCGACAATATATGCGGAAAATCCGAGTTCCTCTGCGACCTCTCCCGCAAGCCGGAGCAGGTTGTAGACTTCCGGCGGGAAACGTGATTTCATGATCGATGAAAGATTCTTTCCCAGGGAGGGCTTCCCCGCTGTTTTTTCATGTGTGCGGATGCGCTCTTTTCTTAAAAGGCTTTCATAAAGAGAGCGCAGAAGGTCGGTCCTTGTTATCGCGCCTGTTATGCGGTTGTCTTCAATGACGGGCATGAATCTCTGGTTATGTTCAATCATCAGCGACTCGATTACCTTGATGGATGTTGAAGGTGACACTGTCAGGGCGTCGGTTGTGCAGAATTCCATCACCTTGCTTCTGCCGAAACCGTGAAACAGCGCCTTTTCAACGACTTCCCGTGATATCAGTCCGTAATATGTGTTCTTCCTCAGCACCGGCAGGACGTTTACCCCGAATTGTGTCATTGTTTTCTCGGCCGTCTTCAATGTGCTGTTGTACTGGATGCATTTTACGGGGCTTGTCATTATGTCTTTGGCTGTTTTTGTTGGCTGTATCTTCTGTTTTAAAACGCTTACGAGCCTGTTTTCCGTCTCTTCCAGTGACATGTCTCTGACAACCGCGGAGGAGGCCCGGGGATGGCCGCCTCCACCGAGGGACTGCAGTATTGCGGAGACATCGATCTCGGGGATATGGCTCCTTGCTATCACCTGAATCCTGTCCCCCATCATCACGAGGAGGAAAATGGCGTCGGCATCCACCATGTCCCGCATTTTATGGGCTAAAAAGGCGATATCCCCTATATAATCATCCCTGGATGCAGCGGCGATTTTTATCCTTGTGTCATGAATTACATAGTCTCTTGCGGAATGGAGCAGCTCGTTGAGCAGGTCGATTTCCTCGGGGCCTGGCTCTCTCCTGATAAAGCCTGATACACTATATTCAGATTGGCCCCCTTTTTAAGGAGATACGCGGCTGCCGAGATATCCCTCACTGTGGTCGTTGAAAAAACGAGAGAGCCTGTTTCCTCGTAGATTCCAAGCATAAGCAGTGTGGCTTCAGCAGGGGATATCTCAATCCTGTACTTTTTCAGCAGTTCCGTGAATATCGTGGCTGTGGCCCCCACGGTCTCTATAACCTCTTTCTGCCCCCTTATATCATCCGGGGAAAATGGATGGTGGTCATATATATGGATTACGAGGTCTTTTCTGTCCAGCAGTTCGGAGAACCTTCCTATCCTGTCCGGGCTCTTGACGTCGACGAGTATCAAACGTCTGGTCTTTGTGATGTCGATATCCCTGAGTTTTTTTAAATCCAGCCCCGTGCGGGATGCGGAGAGGAAATCTCGCACGCTTTTTTCCTGGGAGCCGGGAAATACGAGGATTGCATCAGGATAGAATTTTTTCGCCGCTGCCATGGAGGCAAGGGCGTCGAAGTCGGCATTCAGATGAGTGGTGATTACATCCATGCTAAGAGTTCACCCGGAGACGGTCAACGGGACAGGCCCTTCAACTTGTTTTTTCCAGGAAAAGCCTCAGGGGCCGGCTTTTTGCCGGGTGCCTTAATTTCCTCAGTGCCTTTCCTTCGAGTTGCCGTATCCGTTCCCTTGTTACTTTAAACTGCCTGCCGACCTCTTCAAGGGTTTGCGAAACACCGTCTCCGATGCCGAAACGCCTTTTGATTATTTCCGCTTCTTTCCTCGAAAGGGAGTTTAATATTCGTTTGACCTCTGTCTTCAGCTCCTCCTGAATAACGGTATCAAGGGGAACAAGGGATGACTTGTCTTCTATGAAGTCTTCAAGGTGGCTGTCTTCATCGCTTCCGACCGGTGTCTCCAGGGACACGGGCTCCCTGCATATCTTGAGAATGGAACGGACCTTCTCAACGGAAAGTCCCATTTTTTTCGCGATTTCTTCAGGCGCAGGTTCTCTGCCCAGTTCCTGCGAGAGATGTTTGGTAACCCTCGTCAGCTTGTTTATGTTTTCTATCATATGTACGGGGAGCCTTATCGTCCTCCCCTGATCGGCAAGCGCGCGGGTAATGGCCTGCCTTATCCACCAGGTGGCATATGTGCTGAATTTGTAACCTTTTTTATAGTCGAATTTATCGACGGCCTTCATCAGACCTATATTGCCTTCCTGGATAAGGTCGGATAACCCGAGCCCCCTGCCGATGTGTTTTCTGGCGATACTTATGACAAGCCTCAGGTTCGACTCTATAAGCGTTTTCTTTGCCTGCGCAATGTCTTTTTCAATGGCCTGTATGAGATTGAAGGATTTACTGACTTCAATGCCCTCAAGCCCAAGCTCTTCTTCTATGTCCGCCATATCTTTTTTTAGTTTTCTGTAGTCAGTGTAGATTTTTTTAGCCTCTTCAGGTGAAATGTTCAATCGGACGGCCGTATGGTACAATGTGCTTCTGTTTCGTAATTTTTCAGGCTGGATTCCGATCCTCTTCCTGATATGTTCCAGTTTTTCGGCGGTAAAGCTGTGCAGGGCGCATAATTCCTTGAAACGCGACACAAAGTTTTCGGTCACTTCGTCCCTTAACTGAAGGCAGGATATCCTGCCGGCTATTTTAAGGTTGATTTTTGACAGTTGTGCCCTTAGTGCATCGGTCTCCTTTGCGCCCGGTTTTTTGCCGGCCAGCTTTGCAAGGCATGCGTCCCTTTTACTGACCAGTGATTTGAGCGAACCGATGTTTTTTGAAAACTCTTCAAGCACCTGAGCCTTTTCACTCTCGGATGAATTCTTTCCGGTCAGGCATATGTTATTTATTGATAATATTTTTTCTTCAATCATGCGGGGAAAACGCAATATCTGGTTTGCCGTAAATGGAGCCTCAAAGATTATCCGGTATATCCTGTCCCGCCCTCTTTCTATTTTCATGGCGAGTTCCACCTCGCCCTCTTTGGTGAGAAGGGGCAGTGACTTCATATCCTTCAGGTACATTTTTACCGGATTGTCATGGGCGTAATTCAGCGCGGGAAGGGCTCTCCGGTTTTCGTGGTTATTATGCTTTGTCATGGTACACCGCCTTCTTTTCCCCTTGCAGTTGCATAAACTGCCGCCCCGCAGGCGAGTTTTCATCCCACGTTATGCAACATTATTAAACTGACCTCTCAGGATATGAGGCAAAAGTTTACTGTTAATAATAATAATATTTATGAGTTAAAAAGTCCAAGATAAAATGAAGGGGGCTGTAAACATGCGGTTACGGGTTGAAAACCTGCCTGCCGGCATATTTTTATACCCCCGCAATGTTGATAGTATTGCATTACTGTAATATATCGGTTATGATAGTATCGTATTACTAACAGAGGTGGTTTATGATTGAAGAACTATTTCGTCTCAGCCAGAATTTCATAAAGATAAACAACAGGGATTATATAAGATATTTTCTTAAAACCAATCCTTTGGAAGGCCGCTTTTCCATTGTAGTCGGACAGAGAGGGGTGGGAAAGACTACAGCGATGATCCAGCACATCCTCTCCTGTTGCAATAACGATATATTCACAGACAGTGCCCTGTATGTTCAGGCAGACCATTTTCTCGTAGGCAACCGTTCTCTCTATGAAATAGCCGAACAATTTTATAATCTCGGCGGTAAGATGATCTGCTTTGATGAAATACACAAATATGCCAACTGGTCAACTGAGTTGAAGAGCATTTACGACACATTCCCGAAGCTGACGATTACCGCCTCCGGCAGCTCTGCATTGGAAATTTATAAAGGCAGTAGGGATTTAAGCAGAAGGGCGGTTGTTTACAAGATGTTCGGCATGTCATTCAGGGAGTTTATAGAGCTTGCACTTGGTATTAATCTGAAAAGCGCCAGCCTTGAAAATATAATAAAAGAACATCAGCTTATAGCCCACAATATCATTAACGCTGTAGAGGGAAAGGGCAAAAAAATCCTCGCCCTCTTTAAGAAATATCTTGAATACGGTTATTATCCATATTTTATGGAGTATAAAAACAAAGAACTGTTTCATCTTACACTGGAGCAGAACATACACACCACCCTTGAGAGCGATCTGATAGCCATATATCCTTCCTTAAGCGGCAATAGTATCAAAAAGATAAAGAAGCTTTTATCTGTAATAGCGGCATCCGTCCCCTTCAGTCCGGATTTGAAAAGATTAAAGACAATGCTTGATATCGGGGATGAGAGAACTTTAAAGACCTACCTCAAATACCTTGAAGACGCAGGTATAATACTTACCGTTTCCAGAAGCGGAAGAGGTCTCAGACAGCTTGAAAAACCTGAAAAAATATATCTCAACAATCCAAACCTGATCTATGCCATATCAGGCAGCGCTCCTGTTGATATTGGTAATCTGCGGGAGACATTTTTTATTAATATGGCTAATGCTTCTCATAGAATCACCACGCCGGCTAAAGGAGATTTTCTTGTTGACGGCATATATACCTTTGAAATCGGAGGAAAGAACAAGGGGTTCTCACAGATCAGGGAAATAGAAAATTCATTTCTGGCAGTAGACAATATCGAGATAGGATTTGGGCACAAAATTCCTTTGTGGATTTTTGGGTTTTTGTATTAATCGTCTTTTTGACTCTTGGTGATATTTCGCTGGCAAGGATCAGCCCGCCTGCCTCTTTATGACTCTCTTCAACAAGACACCGCCTGTTTTCGTGTTGAATATTATCTTGCGGCCGAAATTGCCGTCGACATCGCGGCTTATTATGGGCAGTTTTTCTTCTTTAAGCATGTCTTCGGCCAGCATGATATTGCGCGTGCCGACATTCAGGAGGCCGCTCGAGCTGTTTATCAGGCTTGCCCCGCCGAATATCTTGGCCTTCAGGTTGTTTTTGTTGCAGCCGAGCATGAGCATTTTCTCGATCAGCTTCGGTATGGCGATGTTGCCGTACCTCGGGGACGGGAGTCCCTCACCGTTCCACAGTGCCAGCATGTAGTGGTTTATGCCGCCTATCATCAGGACCGGATCCCACAGGCAGACCGCAATACACGAGCCCACAATCGTGGTTACGATATACTCCTCTTTTACGGCGAAAATGGCGCCGGGATGCAGAAAGTGTGTTTTGGTGGTCTCTTTTGTCTCCATACCTGTTTCTCCTAAAATTCTTCCATGTCTTCGAAGATGAACTCGTTGCCGTCGTTTGAAGTCACATCGACTTCAGTCTCACACTCTGCATCAGGTATGGATATTGTAAATGTACACCCCCTGTCCTTCATGCATTCAATGGAAATGGTTCCATTCAACAATTCAACAGCGGCCTTTGTTATGCTGAGCCCCAGTCCATGGCCTGAATGGCCCTTTGAGACACCGGTGTCCAGTTGCCTGAACCTGTCAAAGATTATCTCCTGGTCTGATGAATCCATGCCGATACCATGGTCCTTTACAGATATATTCAGATATTCGCCCTGCCTCCATGCCTTTAATTCCACGCGGCCTCCCTCGTGGCTGTATTCAATGGCATTG
>JAADFS010000172.1 GCA_013152795.1 Deferribacteres bacterium | reverse complement strand
GCCCCGAAAGGCGTGGCGCTTGAGCGCTGAATGCCCGTATTCATGTAAGCCTCGTTGTCATAACAGATATACAGCATGTCGTGCCCGCGCTCCATTGCACCGGAAAGGCTCTGGAAACCGATGTCATATGTGCCGCCGTCACCGCCGAATGCTATGAACTTGACCTGCCGGTCGTCGATCCTCCCCTGCCTTACCAGGGACCTGTACATGGCCTCGACTCCGGATATGGTCGCCGCTGCATTCTCGAATGCGCTGTGTATCCATGGTATCTTCCATGCCGTATACTCGGATATGCAGGAGGATACCTCGAGGCACCCCGTGGCATTGGACGCAATAATGGGATAGTCTGTGGCCATAAGCACCTGCTTGACAACTATGGGCGCTCCACAGCCTGCACACATCCTGTGCCCGTATGCAAACCTGTCTTCCTGCTTTGAAATCTCTTTTAATCTAAGCGGTATTGTTGTCATTTCATTACCTCACTCTATATTTCAAAAAGGATTCTTTTCGTTTTTGTCACCGATACCGTCTTATTCTCTCAGCCCTATATATTCTTTTATGGTATGAACCTTGCCGGTTTCGGCAATTTCGATTAATTCATCAAGCACCTTCTCCGCCTGGTCGGGCATATAATCCCTTCCGCCGAGACCGTATATCCTGTTTATCATGGGAGGCTTTCCGTCCATGGACATAACGGCTCCGCAGATTTCCGAGAACAACGGGCCGTAGCCGCCGAATGAATCCGCCCTGTCCAGAACGGCTATTGCCTTTAAATGGCTGAGCGCGGCAGCCACCTCTTCATACGGAAACGGCCTGAACATTCTCGGCTTCAGCAGCCCCGCCTTAATGCCTTTATCCCTGTAACTGTCTACTACGTCTTTGGTGGTTCCGGCGGCTGAACTCAGTATAACAATGGCTATCTCGGCATCATCAAGCCTGTATGCCTCGAAAAGCCCGTATTTCCTGCCGCTGAGCTTTTCAAAGTCGGCCGCAACCTCGAGCACGACGTTCTTTACCTTTGTCATGACTTCATGCTGCGCCCTCTTGTATTCGTGGTAGAGGTCCGTCAGTATCAGCGGCCCGTAGCTCTTGGGGTTGTCGATATCAAGGAGGGGATTGACCGTCTTGTACTCGCCGACAAAATTCTTGACCTCGGAATCTTCAAGATATTCCACCCTCTCTATGGAGTGGCTGACGATAAACCCGTCCATGCATACCATTACAGGCAGTCTTATGTCCGGGTGCTCGCCGATCCTGAACGCCTGTATGGCATTGTCGTACGCCTCCTGCGCGGTCTCGGAATAGAGCTGTATCCAGCCTGAATCCCTTGCCCCCATGGTGTCAGAATGGTCACCGTGGATATTAAGGGGGGCGGACAGCGCCCGGTTTACCACCGGCATGATTATCGGCAGCCTGTCTCCCGCCGCGATAAACAGCATCTCCCACATCAGCGCCAGCCCCTGTGAGGAGGTCGCGGTCGCAACCCTGCCGCCGGCTGCCGCGGCGCCTATGCAGGCGCTCATGGCACTGTGCTCGCTTTCAACCAGCACCATCTCGGTGTCGACTTTTCCGTCTGATATAAAAGATGAGAATCTCTGCATCAGGTCTGTGGCGGGTGTAATGGGGTAGGCGGCGCATACATCGGGGTTGACCTGTCTCAGAGATTCCGCAACCGCTTCATTTCCTGTTACAGCAACTATCTTGCCCATCAGTTGCCCTCCTTTTCCATGACGATAGCCTTGTTGCCCTTCTTGCCCGGGCACTCAAGGGCGCATATGCCGCACCCCTTGCAGTAATCATAATTGAAATCTTTCCTTTTGCCGTCCTCCACGATCACAGACATGTCGGGACAGTATATCCAGCAAAAGAGGCATTGTATGCAGTTCTCTTCTATCCACCTGGGCCTCATGGACCTCCATGAGCCTGTCTTGAACTTTGCCGAGCTTCCCGGCTCCAGGATAACAGAGCCTGGCGTGAGTTTTTTCCATAATGGTTCTTTCATCCTTCTATTACCTCCTCATAACCGCGCTTCGTTGCCTCGAGGTTGCCGTCAATGATCTTCTGGGAAAATTTTTTCCCGAAACTCTTTTTCACGTTCTCAAGGAGTACATCCATTGATACAATCCCTGTGGCCTTGGAGACGGCCCCGAGCATCGAGGCATTCGGAAGCGCCCGGCCGATGCATTCGAGTGCGATCTTTGTGGCATCAACAGTGAACACCTTCTGGGTTGGTTTCGCATTGAGCTTTTCCCTTATCTCTTTGGGGTCCTTTGATGTGTTGACGACGAATATGCTGTCCTCCCGCGCGCCCTCGGTGACATTTATTCCGTCAATAAGGGTAGCGTCTGCAATGCAGATCACATTCGGATGAAGAACAGGGCAGTACATTCTTATGACATGATCACTTATCCTGTTATATGCCCTCAGCGGCGCGCCCGCCCTCTCAGGGCCGTATTCCGGAAAGGCCTGCACGTGCCTCCCCCCGCTCAGGCATGCATCGGCCAGTACCTTTGCGGCTGTAACCGTTCCCTGGCCCCCGCGGCCGTGCCAGCGAATCTCTATTGTTTTTTCCATTTTGATCCTCCGAAATGCTTCTGATTATAACATCATATCAATCAAAGACTCGGACGTTACTATAGCTTAAATTTGATGTTATTTTCAAGCAGATGAGCCTCCCGTGCGGCAATCCAGGGTGGAGCGGCCGGCTGAGGGCTCATTGCATCTTTTGGTTGAAACATGTTAAAACGTTGTATGTCCAAAAAAATCGTCATAGACATTGAGACCATCGGGAAAGATTTTGACTCCTTTGACGAGGCATCCAAGGAGTATATTCTGAAGTTCGCGGAAACAGAAGAGGACATCAAGGCAGCCAAGGAAGGGCTCGGGTTTTCGCCCCTGACCGGTGAGATCGTTGCAATCGGGATGCTCAACCCTGATACGAACAGGGGAGCGGTGTATTACCAGTCCCCCGGGGTCCCGCAGGAGCCCCTTGAAGAGGAGGGAATCGAATATGTCGCGGACACCGAGGCGGGGATACTGAGAAGGTTCTGGGATGCAGTGAAGTATTATGACCAGATAATAACGTTCAACGGCAGGGGGTTTGACGCGCCGTTTCTTATACTGCGCTCTGCGATCCATAAGATCCAGCCGACCAAGGAACTCATGCCCAACCGTTACAACCTCTCGCACTGCGACCTGATTGACGTGCTGACATTCTACGGGTCTGTCCGGAAAAAATTCAGCCTCCACATGTGGTGCAGGGCGTTCGGCATAAAGAGCCCGAAAGGTGAGGGCGTTACAGGGCACGAGGTTCCAGAGCTTTTCAGACAGGGGCAGTATCTCACAATCGCCAGATACTGCGCGGGTGACCTGCATGCAACAAAGGAGCTGTACGAGTACTGGGAGAAATTCGTGAAGTTTTCACCGGGTGGTTGATGGGTTATCAATTAAAAAACCACTTTATTTTTCCCAATAAATCTTAATGTTGCATAGATGTGCAGGAGAGCCTGCGGGTGAACTGAGTTCAGAGTTCATGGTGCAGTCGTCAGGGTGCTGAATGAAATCCTGTTTCCCCTCCCCTTTGAGAACTCTATTTTAAATCTGCCCATTTAACGGTCGTGCCCTTTTCAAATTCTTTTCTGCTTTTTCTGATATCTTCCCTTTCATGTCGCGTAAGCGGAGAAACATCGCTTTCCACAACTGTCCTGTAAAAAATATCTATTATGTCGGACTTCGGCAGGGCTTTAAGCATATTTACAATAGCATCTTCAGGCATTCTCAGGGTTTTAACAGCCATAATCTTCACCTCTAAGATTCAGTTTTTATATTATAGCATTTCATGTTTACGACAGTTCCTTACAAAAGCTTTTGTCCTTTCTCTGCTCTTGAGTCATTTGCCTTTTTGAAAAGTTTTTGCTATTTCGTTATGATGTCTATATCTTAATCTTGCATAAACCTTACAGTGGCGTAAAAATACCGCCAGCGGGCAGGCTCTCCTGCCTTTATGCAACATTAGGGTTAACCTTCATATGAATCTCCTTTATCCTAACGAGACGCACCGATATATCATATCAGATGGTCTGAAGGTAATCATCCACCTCATGCCTGAATTTTGCAAGCACATCCCTGATCGCCTCAACGAGTCCCTTCATGTCTTCCCATTTGATGTTGAAGATATATGCATATATGAAATAGTTCCTGAAGGAAAGATATTTGGAAAGCAGTTGAAAGAGATCAGGTGGGAGGATGCCGATCTCGCCGGATTTTATGAGCACCTTTTCATGCCACTCCGGTGAATCATGCACATCGAGCTTGTCGTATATAAGCATCTGCTTTAATATGTTCTCGACACCGCTGTATATGTTCATGATAAGCGCGCCGAGCGCCGATAGCCGCCTGCTCGGCAACGGTGTATTCGGTCTTTTCCGGCCTGTAGACGGAAAAAAGCTCATCCACGATCCTCTCGATGTTTTTAAACTCCGCGTTGCAGAACTGTTTCAGTTCGTCTATTGTCATAAGCTTCACCTCCGTGAAAAATGTCCTGTTGTTCAGTGTCAGGTGTCAGTGAGGTTTTTTACCGACACTCAACACCGGCACCGACACTTTAGCAAAAAAACATCGCCTGCCTTGCCCCGTTTATGCAACATTAAGGTTTATTTTAAGGTCTTACAGGTGTCCTGATTTTATGATTGATATCAGCAGGCGCAGACCGAGCAGAAAGGCCACCAGGAACCCTATCACCCCCATGCTCGGCACCCCCAGTATCTTGCCGCCGATATCGGATTGCACGAGCATGGATGAGCCTACAATAATGGCGGCGACCACTATACTGAAAGCAAGACGGTTGCCGGAACGGTCTATGTCCGTTATCAGCTTGTCCATGCCTATGTGATTCACCTTTACGCTCAGCTCGTCTCTCATTACTTTCCTCAGCAGCCTGTTCATCTGGCGTGGTGTGCTTATCATGATGTCACCGATCTCAGCGAGGTTGTCCTTTGTCCGGCTGAGGATTCTCTGCGGGCTTATGCGCCGTTCCACGAGCTTTGCTGCATACGGCTCTGCCGCGGACATGAGATTGAAGTCAGGGTCGAGTTCCCTGCCGATGTTGTCGACTATGATTATGGTCTTGTTCATGAGCAACAGGTCGGAGGGCACCTTCAGCCCGTATTTGATTACAAGATGTGTCATGGCCTCGAGATATTCCGGAAAGTTGACCTCGGAAATCGTCAGGTCGTACAGGGGTTCAAGGAGATCAATCAGGTCGGCCCTGAAGTCATTCTTGAATGCATCGACATCCACTTCCTCGCTTACAAGGCCGAGTTCTATGTACAGGTCCACAAGCTGGTCGAACTTCTTGTTCATCACGGCCAGAAACGCCCTTGCTATGTTGTCCATGAGCTCAGGGGTCAGCCAACCGACTATGCCGAAATCCATGAGACCTATCCGGCCGTCGGGCATGACGAAGATATTGCCCGGGTGCGGGTCCGCATGGAAGAAACCGTCTTCAAATATCATCTTGAAGTAGGCGTCCACCCCCCTCTTTGCAAGCTCATGCCTGTCAGCACCGATGGCCTCTATGCCTTCAATGTCATCGATCCTGACACCCTCGATTCTTTCCATGACAAGTACCCTGGATGACAGGAACTGCGTGTAGACAGCCGGAATATGGATATACTTGTTGCCAGCAAAGTTTCTCTTGAACCGCATTGCATTCTTTGCCTCCACGACAAAGTCCAGTTCCTTTTTCACCGTCCTGCCGAATCTGTCCACTATCCCTTCAGGATCAAAGAGCCTGCTCTCGGGAATATATTTCACCATGAGCCTTGCGATGGTGGCCAGGATGGATATATCTGTCTCTATTATTTCGCGGATACCCGGCCTCTGCACCTTCACGATCACCTTTTCCCCTGATTTGAGCACCGCATTGTGAACCTGGGCTATTGAGGCGGCGGCCACCGGTGTATCGTCGAATTCGGAAAATATCTCATCCACCGCCACGTTGAACTCGGATTCAATGGTCTCCCTTGCCTTTTCAGGGGGGAAGGGGGGCACCTTGTCCTGAAGCTTTTTGAATTCGTCGGCGTACTCGGTTGTTATCAGGTCCGGCCTTGAAGCGAGCAACTGGGCGAGTTTGATGAATGAAGGCCCCAGTTCACTGAATGCCATCCTCAGTCTCTGGGGAATGGTGTGTTTTTCAATCTCCTGCCATCTGGCAAGGATCTTCAGCCTCTTCCTGAGGGGAATAAAACGGTGAAGATTCAACTGTTCGATGAACTGCCCGAAGCCGTGCTTAAGGAAAACATTGACGATATGTCTTATGCGGGTGATGTTCCTGTATGTGTGCCAGTATCTTACGAAACGTGTAATACCCATCAGGTTGTTTTCCGGCAGGTCTACCTGCCCTGTTTACGGGGCATCGGGATTATGATTCACTGCCCTTTGAGGCGTCTTCGAGTTTCTTGACTCTCGTGGAGAGTGCTCTTAATTTCTTCTTGAGCTCGTCAACCTCATCCCTGGTGGGTATGTTCATTTTCTCCAGTGTCTTGTTGATAATATCCGTTATGGCCTTGCTGATGTCCTCGCCCGACCTGGCGACCTTTTCCGAGCATTCCTTCACAAGCCTGGCCCCCTGTGACTCGCTAAGTTCACCCTTTTTCACAAGCTCATCAACCAGTTCCTTGATCTTCTCCGGCACGCCTATTCCCACCATTAATGTCTTGTGTATGATCTCATTGATGTTCATGATGCCCTCCCTTGCCGCGTTTATGCAACATTAAGGTTTATACAAAATCAGTGTTGCTGTTGCATCCTTTCTTTTATTATATCACTAACAGAGCGTATTGCCTTGTCCAGGCCCGCTGCATCCTTTGTCCCGCCCTGGGCCATGTCAGGCCTGCCGCCGCCCTTTCCACCGGTTACGGCCTTGAGGATTTCTCCTGCGTTAAGGCGCGGAACAAGGTCTTTCGTGACCGCGGAGACGTAATATGCCTGGCCGTCCGACTGCGATCCAGATCCAAGGACTATCACGCCCGAACCGATCCTGTTCTTCAGTGTGTCGGCAAGATGTCTCAATGCCTTCATGTCCAGGCCGCTGGTCCTGTAGGCAAGAACCTTTACACTGTCTATCTCCACGGCCTGCTCGAGGATTTTGCCTGCATCTTCAGTCGCCGCCCTGTGCTTGATTTTCTCAAGTTCCTTCTCGGTCTGTTTCAGGTCATTGATGATCTTTCCGACCTTCTCGGCGACATTCAGTTCCCCGACCCGCAGCAGCTCCGCCGCCTTTTTCAGCTCTGTCTCACGCCGCCTGATAAGCTCAAGCGCTGAAAACCCGGTGACGGCCTCTATCCTCCTTATGCCGGCTGCAACGCTGCCTTCGGAAATGATCATAAAGGGGCCTATTTCACCCGTGGCACGGCAGTGCGTTCCGCCGCAGAGCTCGGCGGTGAAATCCCCTGCCCTTACGACCCTCACGCGCTCACCGTATTTCTCACCGAAAAGCGCAGTGACCCCGCTTTCCACAGCCTCATCAAGCGATGTCTCCGAGACCTCGACGGGCATGTCCTGTATTATCTTTTCATTGACTATATTCTCCACCTCATTAAGCTCGCGGGCGTTTACTGCAAAGAAGTGCGTAAAGTCGAATCTCAGCCTGTCGGGCGCAACGAGTGAACCGGCCTGTTTGATGTGGTCGCCGACAACGGCCTTCAGCGCGGCATGCAGCAGGTGCGTGGCCGTATGATTGCGCATGACGGCTTTCCTCCTGTCCTCATCCACGGACAACAGAACCCTGTCTCCTGTTCTGAGCACGCCTTTCCTTACGACCCCGGTATGGACGGTTATGCCGCCGAATTTCCTTGTGTCCTCTATCTCCGCCTTCATGGTTTCTGTTTTTATTATTCCGGTGTCTCCGACCTGGCCTCCGGACTCGCCGTAAAACGGGGTCCTGTCCGTTATTATTTCAACCCTGTCTCCCTCTCCTGCCTCTTCCGCAATCGCGCCGTCCTTTATCAGTGCATTAACCACACCCTCTGCCTTCAGTGTCTGGTACCCGAGGAATTCTGTGGTGCCGAAGCGGCTCCTGATTTCCCTGTAAAGCTCCGAGCCTTCTTCTTCAGCGCCGACCCATGAGGCCCTCGCCCTTGTTTTCTGGAGCTCCATTTCCTTATGGAAGCCGTCCTCATCGATCCTGAGCTTGTTGTCCTCAGCAATGTCCCGCGCGAGGTCCAGGGGGAAGCCGTATGTATCATAGAGCTTGAACAGTTCGGCACCGGGGATCGTATCGCCTCCGGAGGATTTGACATCATTCATGAGTTTATCCAGCACGCTCATGCCGGAAGAAAGCGTGTGCGCAAACCTCTCTTCCTCAAACCTCAGAATCTTCCTGCTCATCATGGTGTTTTCAAGCAGTTCGGGATACGGCCCTGACATCATTTCATAGACGGTATCCAGCACATTATACAGAAAGGGCCCTTCTATGCCGAGCATAAAACCGTGCCTTGCAGCCCTTCGTATAATCCTCCTGAGCACATATCCCCTGCCTTCATTGGAGGGTGTCAGCCCTTCTGAAAGCACAAAGGCCGCAGCCCTGATATGGTCTGCTATCACACGCATGGACACATCGGTTGCAGGGTCTGAGCCGTATCTCTTTCCTGAAATCCCTTCCACGGTCTTTATAATCGGAATGAAGAGGTCGGTGTCGAAGTTATTCGTCTTGCCCTGCAGCACTGCGGCAAGTCTCTCCAGTCCCATGCCGGTGTCTATGCTCGGCTTGGGCAGGGGGGTGAGCCTGCCTGATGAATCCCTGTTGTACTGCATGAAAACCAGGTTCCATATCTCCAGGTACCTGTCGCAGTCGCATCCCACGCTGCAGCCGGGCCTGCCGCAGCCCAGCGCGGCTCCCCTGTCGATCAGTATCTCCGAGCACGGCCCGCACGGCCCCGTGTCTCCCATCTGCCAGAAATTGTCTTTTTCTCCGAGCCTGAATATCCGCTCCGCCGGGACGCCTACATCCTTCCGCCAGATATCCCCGGCCTCATCATCCTTTTCATATATGGTGATCTGCAGTTTATCAGCCGGCAGTTTAAGCCACTCGGTCAGGAACTCCCATGCCCACTCAGCGGCCTCTTTCTTGAAATAATCGCCGAATGAGAAGTTGCCCAGCATCTCGAAAAAGGTATGATGCCTTGCGGTCCTGCCGACATTTTCAAGGTCGTTATGCTTGCCGCCCGCCCTGAGGCATTTCTGCACGGTCACGGCCCTCGGGCAGGGCCTGTCCTCCTGTCCCAGGAATACGGACTTGAACTGAACCATTCCTGCATTGGTAAAAAGGAGAGATGGATCATCCTTTGGAAGGAGAGGGGAGCCCGGAAGGACCTTATGGTCTTTCTCCCTGAAGAAATCCAGGAACAACTGTCTTATCTTTCTGCTTTCCATTTATAAAGGTTTTCCGGCAGACTCTTCTGCCCGTTTATGCAATGTTAAGGTTTAATAACCGGTGTATTATACTAAGAATGAATATATTAGTAAAAAAGGATACAAAGAGCAATGGTTTTTACTCAGAAACTTAAACCTTCACCGAATCAACCACCCTGCTGATCACATCGCCTGAAAACCCGCGGCGCTGAAGCATCCCCCAGAGCCTGCGCCTTATGACATCGCCGGGATGACCCTTCATGGCCCTGAGCTTTTTTTCAACAAGTTGGCGTGCGGATTCCTCTTCCATCTCCACCGTATGCAGCAGCATGGTTTTATCAACAAGCTCTTTATCAAGCCCTCTTTTGGTGAGAAACGCCCTGATGCCTTTTCCCCCGAGGTGTTTGTCTTCCACGGAGTGCCTCAAAAGCCGGGGGGCAAGGTCCTCGTCACTGAGGAGACCAGTGTCTTCAAGGAATTTTATTGCATCATTTATCCGGCCGTCATCGAATCCTTTCATCTTCAACCGCCGGAGCATTTCCCTCCGGCTCCTGGAGCGGTAACCGAGCAGTTTCAGGGCATATGCCTTTACATCAGCTACATCAGCGCGCGAACCTTTCGATCTGGGGCGCGTCATCACTGTCTTCCTCTCCGGGTATATCGTCGGCCTTGTAGGTGTCTTTGGTGGACATAATCCCTTTGACCTTGAGCGCGAAATCATCGGGATTTGTGGCCCTGCTCAGGGCATCCTCATAGGTTATGAGACCCCTCTGGAGAAGGCCGTAAAGGGACTGGTCGAATGTCTGCATCCCATACTGGCTGAACCCCTCTGCTATATGGTCATGGATATGCCGTGTCTTTTCCGGATCTACTATGCAGCCCTTTATGGTCGCCGTTGCCACAAGCACCTCGACTGCGGGGACCCTTCCGGTTTCATCGGCCCTGGGAACGAGTCTCATGGATATAATGGCCCTGAGGACAGAGGCCAGTTGCATCCTCACCTGCTGGTGCTGATAAGGAGGAAAGACCGATATAATCCTGTTGATGGTCTCAACGGCATCGGTCGTATGGAGTGTGCTGAGGACGAGATGGCCTGTCTCTGCGGCAAGAAGGGCGGTCTGTATTGTCTCGAAATCACGCATTTCACCCACAAGTATGACGTCGGGGTCCTGTCTCATCGCCGCCCTCAATGCCTTGCTGAAGGTCTCCGTGTCATAGCCTATCTCCCTCTGGCTTATAATGCTGTTCTTGTCCCTGTGCAGGAACTCGATCGGGTCTTCAATCGTGATAATGTTATCCGTCTTGTTGGAATTGATGTAGTCGATCATCGACGCAAGTGTGGTGGATTTTCCGCTTCCGGTTGTCCCTGTGACCAGGATAAGGCCCCGCGGCTCCAGCGCGATCTTCTTGAGCACAACAGGCAGGTACAGCTCCTCTATATCTGCAATATCATAGGTGATATACCTGAAGACCATGCTCACCGAGCCCCTCTGTGAATAGCAGTTGCACCTGAACCTTGCATATCCCGATATGCCGTAGGCTATGTCGATATCGTGGCTCTTTTTGAACTGCTCCATCTGCGCGTCGCTCATGATATGCGTTGCGATTTCAAATGTGTCATCCGGCGTAAGCCTTTTTTCATCGTGCAATACGGTCAGCTTCCCGTCGACCCGCACAATAGGCTGGCTGCCTGCCTTTATATGCAGGTCCGAAGCGTTCATTTTGACTGCTTTCTGAAGAAGGGTATCAATGTATACTGTCATGATCTACCTCTTGAAATTATATGCTTCAAGGATTTTCGACTCAATCTCCTGAGCCACTTCAGGGTTTGATTTCAGGTACTGTTTTGAATTTTCCCTGCCCTGTCCGATGCGTGTTCCATTATAAGAATACCATGCCCCGGACCTTTCCACAATCTTTTTCTCGATGCCGAGGTCTATGAGCTCGCCGAGGCGTGATATTCCTTCATTGAAATATATGTCGAATTCAGCCTGTTTGAAAGGCGGGGCCACCTTGTTTTTCACCACCTTCACCCTTACCCTGTTGCCTACCGACTCCTGGGCGTTTTTCAGATTCTCGATCTTCCGGATGTCAAGCCTTACCGAGGAGTAAAACTTCAGGGCGTTTCCGCCGGTCGTGGTTTCCGGATTGCCGAACATGACACCGATCTTCATTCTTATCTGGTTTATGAAGATAACGGTTGCCTGCCCCTTTGAGATTGCGGCTGTAAGCTTTCTCAATGCCTGGCTCATGAGCCTTGCCTGGAGGCCGGGGAGGCTGTCGCCCATCTCTCCCTCGATCTCCGCCCGGGGAACAAGGGCTGCAACAGAGTCTATCACGATTATATCAAGGGCGCCGCTGCGCACCAGGGTCTCCGTGACTTCCAGGGCCTGTTCCCCCGTGTCCGGCTGGCTGACGAGCAGGTCGTTGACATTCACACCGAGCCGTGATGCATAGGACAGGTCCAGCGCATGTTCGGCGTCGATAAAGGCCGCGGTGCCGCCCGCCTTCTGCGCCTGCGCCACGGCGCTGAGGGCAAGTGTGGTCTTTCCCGATGACTCGGGACCGTAGATCTCGATGACCCTGCCGCGCGGGAATCCCCCGACCCCAAGCGCTGCGTCCAGCCCGATGGAGCCTGTGGGGATGGCCGGCACCTCAACAACACCTTCGGAGCCGAGCCTCATTATGGCGCCTTTGCCGAACTGTTTCTCTATCTGTGATATGGCCACTTCAAGTGCCTTTGTACGGTTTTTATCGGAATCAGACATTATATATAAGCCTCCTTCAAACAATGAACAATTGACAATGAACAATTAACAATGAAACTTACAATGACATAAAACACTGCCGGCGGGGCAGAGGAGTCTGCCGGGAAAGCTTTATCTGCGATACCTTCAGGGAATATTCCGCACAGCATATTGACGTCTTTTTGAACTTCTCTTTCCATTATTTCCTGCAACCAGAATATATTTCCAATATCCCATCGCTTTATAAAGGTTTTCCGGCAGACTCCTCTGCCTCTTTATGTATGTGAACAATAATTAAATTATACCTTAACAGCGGCATAAAATACCGCCGGCGGTTTATGCAGTCTCCGGAATTAACCCTGCAGGGGTATTTCCGCTATTCTGGTATACGTTGCGCCGCCGGGGCCCAGATCGCTTTTCATTAAAACCACCGAGCCGACCTTTACCGCTCCGAAGCTGCTGTCCTTGTGTTTTTCGAGTTTGTCTGCCAGAATTTTCTTGCCCCCCGAAGACCTGAACCTGCCCAGCGTGAGATGCGGAACAAACTTTCTGTTCTCCCGTTTGAATCCCAGTGAAGCCGTCCCGTCCTCTATTTTCTGCTGCAGTTCCCTGAGGGTTCCGTCGCCGCTTATGCCTGCCCATAAGACCCTTGGGGATTTTGTATCCGGAAAAACCCCCACGCCCGAAACCTCGATGTCAAAGGCACTCACGCCCGTGCAGCATTTCTCCAGTACACTTACAATACTCCCTGCGGTTTCTTCACTGATATTGCCGAGGAACTTGAGCGTGAGATGAATGTTTTCCGGTTTAACCCACCTGACATCAGCACCACAGCTTTTAAGCTCTTCCTGCAACTGCGACAGAGATTCCCTTACAGGGCCCTCCAGTTCTATGGCGATAAAACTTCTCAATACCCGTCTCTTTCCCAAAAATAGAATAACACAGAAAAATCAAAATAAAAATCCCGTCTTCCGGTAGACTCCTCTGCCCGTTTATGCAACATCAGGGTTTATACAGCATTAAGGTTCAGAAAAAATATCTCCACACCTGCAGGCAGATATTGGCATAGATTCCGGCCACTACATCATCGGACATAATCCCTGCCCCCCCCGGAACGGATCTTTCGATTCCGCGTATCGGGGGGGGCTTCAGTATATCGAAAAACCTGAACAGTACAAAAGCCGCAAGCAGATACCCCGGGGTCCTGGGCACAAACAGCACGGATACCAGATAACCGCAGAATTCATCTATTACTATGTGCCCGCTGTCTTTTCCGAACTCTTTTTCGGCCTGATGCGATACATACACACCCAGTATAAATACCGCGGAAAAAATCACCGAAAGCCAGAGGTCACCGGGCCTGAACAGCAACACTGATATAAATGCCAGTGCCGAGCCGAAGGTTCCCGGTGCATATGGTATGTGTCCCGTAAAGCCGAGAGTTGCAATGAGTCCGGATAATTTCCTTATGATTCAACCCCGTTGTTGACTGAAGATCACTCCTGAATGATTTTATATGAATGTGTTATCTTTGCGGCCTTGCCCAGGGTTGCACCGACCATGCAGTACTTTCCGAGGGAAAGCTCTATCGCGCGGCTGACGGCCTCTTCGGAGATATTCCTGCCTTTGATGACATATTCAATATGTATTGCAGTATACATGCGGGGATGTTTGTCGGGAGCCTCGCCGCTTACATTCATCTCAAAGCCCGTGACATCCTGCTTCTTCTTTCTCAGTATCGAGATCACATCCATCCCGCTGCATCCGCCGAAGGCCATAAGGAGCAGTTCCGAGGGCCTTGATCCTGTATTGCTTCCACCGACCGAAGGGGCGGCATCCATAACCACGGCATGGCCTGAATCGGCGGTACCGACAAACTGCATATTTTCAACAAGCTTAACCCTGCTCTTCAACATTGATCAAACCTCCTGTGAATTTCGCTCCAGGTGCAGGTGCAAGTCTACCCGCACCGCCATTTCCACCTGCACTTACACTCACACTTCCACTTACACTATCTAAAAATGTAAGCCATTATCTCTTTTTTGTCAATAAAAATGGCCTGTTTTCAGAACCGCGCTAACCTCTTTAAATAACTCCGTTAACGTGGTACAATAGGAATAATTTTGTTTCCTTGTCTTCTGAAAACAGAATTTCAAAGGAGAAATACATGACCCAGAAAGTAAGAAAGGCTGTATTTCCGGCAGCAGGCCTGGGCACAAGGTTTCTGCCGGCAACAAAGGCGTCTCCCAAAGAGATGCTGCCCATTGTCGACAAACCGATGATCCAGTACGCGGTTGAAGAAGCCGAAGCGTGTAACATCAAGGAATTCATCATGATAACCGGCAAGTCGAAGAGGGCCATAGAAGACCACTTTGACTATGCATGGGAGCTTGAGGAAAACCTCAAGAACAAGGGCAAGAAAAACCTGCTCAGGGAGATACAGCGGCTGGCCAAGCACCAGTTTGCATACATAAGGCAGGGGGCCCCTCTCGGACTCGGTCATGCAATTCTCTGTGCAAAACCCTTTGTGAAGGATGAGCCTTTTGCCGTAATACTGAGTGATGATATTATAGACCCTGATGACAGCCTCCTGAAAGAGATGATAGATATCTCCGGCCGGCACGGCGCGACAGTTCTCGCCCTGCAGAGGGTCCCCAAGGCGGAGATACACCGCTACGGGGTTATAGCAGGCACCGAGGTGGAGAAAAATGTATATAAAATAAGTGATATGGTGGAGAAACCCAAGGCCTCCGAGGCACCTTCCGACCTCGCGATAATCGGCAGATATATACTTACCCCTGATATTTTCAGTATTATTGAAAAAACCTCCCCGGGTAAAGGCGGTGAAATTCAGTTGACGGATGCCCTTAAGTCGCTGTTGCAGAAGAAACCGGTTTATGGTTATCTTTTTGAAGGAAAACGCTATGACGGCGGTGACAAGATAGGTTATCTAAAGGCTACGGTTGAACTCGCACTGAAGAATCCGACCGTAAGCAAGCAGTTTAAGGAATATCTTCTTTCCACAATTTCACCCATGATTACAAAGGAGCAACCATGACTGATATGGATTCATCAGAAGAGCATGATGTTGAAATTCCATCGTCTCTACCGATTCTGCCCGTAAGGGATGTTGTTATCTTTCCGTACATGATACTTCCCCTGTTCGTGGGAAGGGACATATCCATCAAGGCGATAGAGCGTTCCATAGGGGAAAACAAGCTGATAATGCTTGTATCGCAGAAAGACGTGAATGTCGAGACCCCCTCCATCAAGGACCTCTACAGGGTGGGGACTGTCGGAACCATCCTCAGGATGCTGAAGCTGCCGGACGGCCGGCTCAAGATACTTGTCCAGGGCCTTGCAAAGGCAAGGATCATTGATTTCGCCCAGACAGAGCCCTATTATGTCGGAAAGATCGAAAAGATCGTCGACCAGCAGCAGTCCGAACTGACCCTTGAGGTGGAGGCGCTTATGCGCAATGTGAAAGAACTGGTAGACAAGTCACTGGCCCTCGGCAAGTCCTTCCTGCCCGATATCATCGTGCTGATAGAAAACATCGAGGAGCCCGGGAGGCTGGCGGACCTTGTGGCGTCAAACCTCGGATTAAAGGCCGAGCAGGCGCAGGAACTGCTGGAACTGACCGACCCTGTACTCAGATTAAAGAAGATCAGCGAGATACTCAGCAGGGAGGTGGAGCTTCTCCTCGTACAGCAGAAAATCCAGTCTGACGTCAAGGGTGAGATAGACAAGACACAGCGCGAGTACTTCCTGAGGGAGCAGTTGAAGGCGATCCAGAAAGAGCTCGGTGAAATAGACGAAAAGACGGAAGAGATACTCGAGCTGCGCAAAAAGGTGAAAGAGGCCAAGATGCCGGAGAAGGTCGAGAAGGAGGCGATAAAACAGATCAACCGCCTTGAGAAGATGCATCCCGACAGTGCGGAGGCCGGCACCATCAGGACATATATCGACTGGCTCGTTGAGCTCCCCTGGTCTGAAAGCACAAAAGACAACCTGGACCTGAAAAAGGCGAAACAGGTGCTCGATGAAGACCACTACGACCTTGAGCAGATCAAGGAGAGGATACTGGAATATCTCGGCGTGAGGAAACTCAAGGAAAAGATGAAAGGCCCCATCCTGTGCTTTGTAGGCCCCCCGGGAGTGGGCAAGACCTCCCTGGGCAAATCCATTGCAAGGGCGCTGGGCCGGGAGTTTTACAGGATGTCCCTCGGTGGAATGAGGGATGAAGCCGAGATCAGGGGGCACAGGAGGACGTATGTCGGCGCAATGCCCGGCAGGATTATACAGGGCATCAAGACAGCAGGCAAGAACAACCCTGTATTCATGCTCGATGAAGTGGACAAGATAGGCATGGATTTCAGGGGTGATCCGGCGTCGGCGCTGCTGGAGGTGCTGGATCCGGAGCAGAATTTCGCCTTTGCAGACCATTATCTCGGCGTGCCCTTTGATTTAAGCAATGTAATGTTTATAACGACCGCCAACCTGATAGACCCCATCCCCTCACCCCTGAGGGACAGGATGGAGATACTGAGCCTGACCGGTTATACGGCGGAGGAGAAGATAGGGATAGCCAAAAACTACCTGATCCCCAAGCAGTTGAAAGAGCACGGTATCACGGACAAAAACATAAAGATAAACGACAGCGCGCTCATGCAGGTGATCACACATTACACCCGCGAGGCGGGGGTAAGAAACCTCGAGCGCCAGATAGCGAATCTCTGCCGCAAGGTTGCAAGAAAGATAGCGGAGGGCAAGATCAAGAAATATGTGATCTCGTCGAAGAACCTGTCTAAATACCTCGGGGTTCCGAAGTTCCTCCCGGAAGAGGAAATAAAGAAAGACGAGGTCGGTGTCGCCACCGGGCTCGCATGGACTGAAACAGGCGGTGACATCATCTACATTGAGGCGACCATAATGAAGGGCAAGGGCACCCTCACACTCACCGGCCAGCTCGGGGATGTGATGAAGGAGTCCGCCCATGCGGCCCTGAGTTATATCCGCTCCAAGGCCAAGAGCCTCGGGATCAGCAATTCCATGTTCTCAAACAACGACATCCACATACACGTCCCTGCAGGCGCAATACCCAAGGACGGACCTTCCGCCGGCATAACAATGGCCACCGCCATCGCCTCCGTGTTTACGGGCAAGGCGGTCCACAAAAGTATTGCCATGACCGGCGAGGTGACCCTGCGGGGCAGTGTGCTGCCCATCGGCGGACTTAAGGAGAAGGCCCTTGCGGCAAAAAGGATGGGCATTCACAAGGTCATCATCCCCAAGAGGAATGAAAAGGACCTCGAAGAGATACCCAAATACATTAAGAAAGACATGACATTCATACCTGTGGAGACCATGGATGAAGTCCTGAAACATGCGCTCAAGAACCCGGCGAAGAAAAGAAAGCGCCGTTAGGGTCGGATTCGCGTGGCGATGGTGAACGGTTCATCACGCAATAAATCCCTATCCTGAATCTTCTGAAATAAAAACCATGCGGCTTTCAGGAGTTGGCGAGTTTGGTCTTATAAAAAAACTGAGAGACATGTGCGCCGGCAGTCCGCCGGGGCTCATTGCGGGCATCGGCGATGACGCGGCGGCCGTAAGGACAGGAAACAGGAATATCCTGGTCACATCCGACATGATGATCGAAGGGGTGCATTTTGATCTCTCTTTCACAACATTTTATCAACTGGGATATAAATTCCTTGCTGTCAATATAAGTGATATATTCGCAATGGGCGGGAGGCCGGGATATTTTTTCGCAAGCCTGGGGATACCGCGGTCTTTCAGAACCGCGGATATTGAGGAGCTTTACACGGGGATAAAAAAAATCGCCGATGAATCCGGGGTGACGGTTGCAGGCGGAGACACCTGCGCATCAGGGGCAGGATTTGTCCTGAGCGGGACACTGACCGGAGAGGCGAAAAGGGTTATAAAGCGTTCAGGCGCGAAAAAGGGAGACGGCGTCTTTGTCACGGATACGCTGGGAGACTCGGCCATGGGCCTGCGCCTTTTGAAAAGGCGGGGCAGGAGGGTCCGCAGTTTCTCATCTTCCGCGCCGCGCCTAAAACTCATGAAGAGACACCTTATGCCCGAGCCGCGGCCCGCGGGGAATTTATCCGCGATAACATCAATGATTGATGTAAGCGACGGCCTGCTTGCAGACCTCGGCCATATATGCGATGAAAGCAGGGTCGGCGCCGTAATCTACAGGGATAAGATCCCGGTATCAGCGGAGCTTGCCGGCACGGCAAAGAGCATGAACATCGACCCGGTTGAACTTGCCCTGAGAGGGGGCGAGGATTACGCCCTGTTGTTTACGGCGCCGCCGGGTATCAGAACCCGTGCCTTCAGAATAGGCGAGATAACCGGGAAGGGCCGTTTTATTATTGATGAAAAAGGCAGAAAAGCCGTATTTAAATCAGAAGGGTATGAGCATTTCCGGTAAATACGTACCGGGGATTTTAAGGATGGCCTATTTCAGGGATAAATTCAGGAGCATCTTCCAGGTGCAGGAGACACCGCACCGTATCGCCCTGGCCTTTGCAATCGGCGTATTCTGGGGCTTTTCGCCCCTGCTGGGCCTGCATACCATAGGCGCGTTTATAACGGCATGGCTGCTCGGGCTTAACAAGCTCGTTACAATCGTGGGGGTATGGATAGGCAATCCCTGGACACTGGTGCCGGTATATACCTTCTGCCTGTGGCTGGGCGCCAAGATGGTCGGAATAAAACAGATAATCCCTGAAATAAACTGGAACGAGCTGTCGGTGACGCATATGATAAGTGAGCTGGGATACCTGCTCAAGCCCTTTTTCATCGGCTCCATGACCGTATCCATAGTCTTCGGCCTGGCAAGTTACTTTATTATTCATTTTCTGGCAACCAGATACAAGAAAACGCAAGATGCCGCATAAACTGACCCGCCTGCATGTAGTGCTTTTTGTTTCAACGGTTATAACAACGCTGATGGCAGGCGCCTTTCTCAACGGTGTCGTGCCGTGGGAAGAGCCCGGGAAAATCTACCTCGGCCTGCCGTTTTCCCTGACCCTGCTTCTTATTCTCATGACACACGAACTGTCGCATTACTTCATGTCGCGCAGGCACAACGTATACGCCACCCTTCCGTATTTTATCCCC
Source organism: Deferribacteres bacterium (assembly GCA_013152795.1). Taxonomy (GTDB): domain Bacteria; phylum Nitrospirota; class Thermodesulfovibrionia; order UBA6902; family UBA6902; genus JAADFS01. The sequence goes on along the minus strand of JAADFS010000172.1, from coordinate 12,259 downwards.
GCCCCTTCAATCATCGGGACATTCGGCGCCGTCATAAAGATGAGGCCGCCGATACCCGACAGGCGTTCGCTCATGGACATCGGCGCATCAGGCCCCATCGGCGGCTTTATCGTAGCGGTCATTGCAGTCATTGTCGGCCTCGGCATGTCAGAGGTGAAACCCGCCGCCGAGTTGCATGAGGGCATTTCATTCGGCAGCTCGATTTTATTTTCTTTACTTTCCGAGTTGGTGCTGGACATTGATCCGGAAAAGTATGGCGTGCTGCTGCATCCCGTGGCATTCGCCGGCTGGATAGGCCTCCTCGTAACATCGCTGAACCTGCTGCCTATAGGACAGCTTGACGGCGGCCACATAATCTATGCCATGTTCGGGGAGAAACACGAGCTGATCTCAAAGGGCACGATACCCGTTCTGATCGTCCTCGGTGTTGTCTTCTGGCCGGGCTGGTTGTTCTGGGCGGTCATCATGTATTTTCTCGGATACAGGCATCCCCCGGTTGTTTACCCGTATATAAGGCTTGACAGGAAAAGGAAGATAATGGGCTGGGCCTGTTTGGTGATCTTTATCCTGACCTTTACGCCCGTGCCTGCTACAATGATGTAGGGATATGGCGGAACGAGTTACCTTAATCTTGCATAAATGGCAGTAGAGAAAGTTCAGAGTTCAGGGGGCAGGGTGCGGTTGTCAGCGGGTGGAATGAAATCTGAAGATTTGACCCGCCGGTCTTCGTGCTGGGGCCGGATGGGTCATAGTTCTGTAAAAGGCAGTGCCGTCACACCCTCGCCGAACGGTAGGCGGATGTTTCCGCTATGCAACACATACCCTGGGGCCGCCTTGTCCCCCAAGCCCTCCCGAAACGTCTTGAGGCTTTTTGCCATCGCTGGTCTGGGTGTTGAGGTGAGCTTGACCTCTACGGGAACCAGCCTTCCGGCGGACTCGACCACGATATCCACTTCCGTCCCGGCTGAAGTCCTCCAGAAATATATCTGGGGATCGATGCCTCGGTGTATGAGAGTTTTGAAAATCTCCGAAACCGCCGCCGTCTCGAGTATTGCCCCGCCCATCGGCCCGGAGGCCGCATGCTCTTCGTCCCTGAGGCCGGCAAGGTAACAGAGCGTCCCGGTATCGGTAAAATACACCTTCGGCGCCTTCACAAGCCGCTTACCAACATTGGCAAAATAAGGCCGCAGCACGATTACCTGGTACGTTGCTTCCAGTACCGAAAGCCACGCCTTGGCCGTGTTCACGGCGATGCCGAGGTCGCGCGACATGTCCGAAAGACGCAGAAGCTGTGCGCTCCGTGCAGCCAGTGCCCTCAGGAAATTCTGAAACTGCGTGAGGTCTCCGACCTGGCGAAGCGTGCGGACGTCCCGCTCAAGGTAGGTCTGCATGTAGGCAGAATGCCAGAGGGCGATATCACGCTTCGGGTGCAGCGCAAGTTCGGGATAGCCTCCGCGCAGGAACCCCTTCCAGAGTTCCCTTTGTGAGACCTTTTTCCCGGGACTGCGGCCTCTCGCTTCCCACGGAAGCCGTCTCTGCGGCTGCCCCTCCGCCTCACGCCTACTAAGCGGAAGGAGCTTCAGCATCGCCGCCCGCCCTGCAAGTGATTCGGTTACACGTTCCATGAGCAGGAGGTTCTGAGAGCCGGTGATAATGTACTGTCCATATCGTTGCCTTTCCGCGTCTATCTTTTCCTTGATGTAGGGCAGGAGGTCCGGTGCATGTTGGACCTCGTCGAATATCACAGGCGGGGGGTACATCTCCATAAACCCGCGGGGATCCTCTGAAGCAGCCATCCCGACATCGGGCGGCTCAAGCGAGATATACCGGTACCTCTTGCCGAAGAGGTGTTTTAAGAGCGTGGTCTTGCCCGACTGGCGCGGGCCGGTCAGCACCACCGCTGGAAACTCCTTCATGGCCCGTCGGATGACGGGCTCCAGAGAGCGTTTGATATATCGGTCTGTCATGGTTACCTCTTGTATGTGTATTTTTGCATTTTAAATGCAAAATTGCAAGAATCAATATCTGGCGCCGTTCGTTTCTTCTACCATTCCTTTTAATTGGCGACCCTATTCCTGCTTCCTATACTCCCATTGCTATTTCTTTTATCTTACTTCATGAAGAACTCTGTTTGTTCTTATAATCCTGTTTCTTACTTTGATTTTCTATTATAGACTCCGGAGCTGTTTGCAGGGGAGATAGCTGGAGAGCGGGGAGAAAAAAACGCTTATCCGATCATATGTTATTACAGTCGACAGCTCTGATGCTTTGGGAATATACTGAAAATGCGAATAACTCAAACGGGGCTGACCCGGCCCTTGCAATCTTATGCAAGAAAGGGGTTTTTTATTTGCAGGACGATTGCCCGAGAGTCCTGGCGTCGTGAGGCGTCGGGCTAGTTTCCGTTTGAGCTAGTCGCAACTCTCGGGCATTTTTATGCCAAAGCGAAAAATCAAACGGAGGTGTGAAATGTCACATCTAATCAGGCTGGCGGATGAACTGAACATCTGCCGCTGCAAGATTTCTTTTATTTCGGATTTTTTTAGTGATCGAAGTCCTGTTGAGTTTTCAGATTGCTCTCAGTTCGGGCTGAGTTTCATTCTTGATGATGGTAGAGGGGTCGGTTTTTAGATCCGGGATTATTAAGTAATCTTCTTCCTCATTTCCCAGAGCTTCGTACTTACCACTCCAGAAAAAGAGACCGACAACAGCAGATGTAATGGCATCTAACTCATCGTGACTTACATGCTTCTTAATAAAGTCTCCCTTGATACCAAACAGCTCAAGACCTTTAGCGAGCAATGACAGACTGGCCCTTTTTCTCGGTATTCCCATAATATCTTGAGCTGCGCCCGGATAGCTTTCAATGACAGGGATCCCCAAGCCTCTAAGATGATTAGCAAGGCGTATTCCACGTGCAGTCAATTTCTGCATGCTCGGAATTAATGATGGATAAACATTTATTCCTCTTCTTTTCAACACTCTCTCGCAGTGTCTCATTATCCCATATTTGTTGCGTCCAGGATCGTCATCACTTACAGAGATTCTTCCACTTGGCAATGAAAGAGGGGAATCGATGGACACAATATTTGGCTTTGCATTCAGTGTTTCATTAATTATTTCATTGTCAGAGCCGAGCAATTTTGTTATTGCATAATCATTGTCCAACAAACACCAGCCTGTGGGTCTGGCTTCACTTCCTGTAAGATCAATCCCGACAACTTTGAATTGATTACCACTAAAAGTATGGGTCAAGATTTTCAAATCTCTCAACCGGATTGATGGACCTGCGTGACCTTTATACGGCCGAATCCTGATCCCGTTATTTCGGGATTCCGTAGATGAGAACGAAATTTTAGATTTCTTTTTTGCGAATCGATACATCGACTTTGGAGATAAAGGGAGTTTATTCTTTTCTACTAACCGGTCGATTACTTTGTCTAAAATAATTCGCATATTATTGACATCAGCATAATTATAGGAGATGAGTTTCTTGAGTGCTGATACTTTGCCCCACCGATATTGATACCACAGCAATGCAGCCGCCTCTCCTGCCACATTGGATAATGATTTAGGCCTCTCGATTCCAAGCTTATCTTCAATTGATTTCTGACCGCCGGAAAGTCCAACGCGTTTTGCGAGAAAGCGTAAGTCCACGTGACACTCGGGAAGTGTTAAGTCCGGAAACTCCTTTCTAATAAAAGGGATATCAAATAAAGAGCCATTAAATGTTACCAAAGACTTTGCTTTTGATAGGGCGGTGTTGAATGATTTGATATTGTCACCTTTGATATAGACACCATAGTCACCGTTTAACATCCAGCCGATAAGAGTAATAGTATCGTAATAAATACTTAGGCCTGTCGTTTCAATATCTAAAAACAAAGTATCTTCCGGAAAAGTTAATAAAATCCTATAGTGCTCCGGACGGGCCAATTTCTCAGCAAAAAAATAGGTATCACCGTCTTTTAATGCTTTTCTGGATTGATAAAAAATAGAATTTTCATCATCATGAAACAAGTGGTACTGTTTGTTTTTTAAAGCTTCAAGATCATCCCAACTTTTAACTCCCGAACGCCAGAGTTCCAATTCTTTTGTTGCGCTTATGCCTTTAATATGTTGAAAAGTAGATAAAAGCATGTAAACAAAAAGCGTCTTAAAATTGATCAACTGAGGGGTTTTATTGTTTTAACCTTACAGTGGCATAAAATATCGCCTGCGGGCAGGAGAGCCTGTCGGAGAAGATTCCTTCAGTTATGGCAGATCACCCCTCCTGATACTCCCCAGTCAAGGGGGAGGGAAAACAGGACTTCATTCTGCACCCTGACAACTGCACCTTCTGAACAGCGGTATTGTAAGGTAAAAGTTCGGATACCCCCTAATGCCGGTTGAACGCCCGGTATACAAGGCTGGCAGCGGTCTCTTTTATATAACGCAGCCTTGTTGTAAACCTGCAGCCCTGCCTGTAGACCGTCTTGACTTCATCAAGCGATGCCCCTGAGAGATTGATCTCGGGGTCGCCCCAGAGTTCAAAGGCCATCCTGTAAGTGTCGATGCTGTTCAGGTTTACCCCCATTATCTCCGCTGCGATCATGTCGACAGCCAGTATGTCCTCGCCTGCTATAACAGCGCCCGTGTATTTCGGGAAGCTCTGCACCTCGTCGAATTCATTGCCCCATACGCCGTCCACTATGCAGAAGTTGCTCTTCACCACCTGGTTCATGTCCAGGATGGCCTTGCGTATGAACGGGTGGTACATGAGCTTCTGCCTGCGCGTGGGTATGAAGCCGAATATGTTTTTCAGGCACAGTGTGACACCGGCCAGCGAATGGGCCTTCATCTTTGCAATGTTGATTATGTAATCGTGGTTGAATACGCCGGCGCTGAACGGCATCTCCCTGGTGTGGTACGGCCTCGGTATGGGTTTCCATACGACTTCCGCCTCGCGGATGTCCTCGAGGATTACATTGGGGAACTCCTCTGCCAGTTCCCTGTATCCAAGCCTGTCAAACGCCTTCACGGTATCACTGCATGACTCCCCTATCGTTATGCGCGGGCAGTCGTGAAGCCGCTCCAGGACCGCCCTTACAATGCCCGTGTCAGTGGTAAGGCCGTCACTCGAGGGCCTGCCGCCCGTAAGGTTCGGCTTGATATAGACACGCCTGCCGCTGACACTGAAGCCGAGGGCATCAAGCGCCTCGCATGTGCCCCGGTACGCATCGTCTGTTCTGGCAAGATATACGTTTGAAATCCCCATGACTCAGGCTCCATGTCCGGACTGTTTTTTTTATGATTGTAACATATAATCGCAACGGATATTTCAACCGGTGAAACCGTGTCAAATTGACCTAATTTTTTTTATCCTGTAAAATTACATTCTGCGGAGGATATAGCTCAGTTGGTTAGAGCGCTTGGTTGTGGCCCAAGAGGTCGCGGGTTCAAATCCCGCTATCCTCCCCATAACCTTGAATGTTGCACAAACCGGCAATTCAACCTTGGCAATATCATGTCATACACTGAAGCATTAAAATCAGCAAAAGGGGTAAAAGACTGGTACGGCAGGCAGGCCATCCTCAGAAACCACGTAAGGGACACGCTGAGGGCCGTGTTTGAGCGGTACGGCTACAATCCGGTGGAAACCCCTGTAATCGAACGCGAGGAGGTCCTGAGCCTCAAAGGCGGCGGCGAGATACAGAAAGAGGTATTCCGCCTCACGGACCAGGGCAAGCGGAGACTGGCGTTGCGTTTTGACCAGACCCTGCCGCTGGCAAGGTTTTATGCAAACCACCCTGAATTGAAAAGCCCTTACAAACGTTATGCCATCGGTGATGTGTTCAGGGACGGCCCGACCCAGCCTGAACAGGGGCGGTACAGGATTTTCACCCAGTGCGATGTGGATATTATCGGTGTGGAAGGCATGGCGGCTGAGGCCGAGCTGCTTACCCTGGCGTATGATGCCTTCAGGGAACTGGGGCTCGGTGATGTCACCGTGAAGATAAACAACAGGAAGGCCCTTGACGGTATCATGGATGTGGCGGGGATTCCGGATTCCGCAAAGGTGGAGGCCATTATCATCCTTGATAAGCTGGAGAAGATCGGTACTGATGAGGTGAAAAAAGAGCTGTCCCGCATAGGCGGCGGCCTTTTGCCCGGCAGTGCGGTGGATGCCCTGATAGAGCATACCGCTGTCCAGGGAACCAACCGGGAGAGGATGGATTACCTGCAGCGCATCATGACCTCGGATACAGGCAGGCGGGGACTGGAGGAGATACGCGGGCTCCTGTCCTACTGCGATGAGATGGACTTTGATTTTGTTGAATTCGACCCTTCACTTGCCCGGGGGCTGGATTATTATACCGGCACCACCATCGAGGTCTTTCTGAAGAAAAGGGATATCCTCAACTCCGCTATTGTCGCTGGCGGGCGTTTCGACAACATGATCGGTGACTTCAGGGGCGCCGGGACCGCGGTGCCGGCCGTGGGCCTTTCGTTCGGACTGGAGAGGACGTGTATGGCCGTGGAATCGGTCATGTCAGGCACGAAAGAGACGGTCACGGAGCTGTTTATCATACCACTGAACACCCTGTCCGTGAGTTTGAAGCTCGCGCATATCATCAGGCAGCAAAAGATAAACGTTGATATCGACTTGACCGGCAGGAGCCTGAAATCCGCGATGCGTTATGCCGATTCGCTCGGTATCCCTTTTGTGGGGATTATCGGCGAGGACGAAGTCAAGAAGGAAGTCATCACCATAAAAAGGCTGAGCGACGGCCTTCAGAATCAGATCGCGGTGACGGGCGTTAAATCATATCTGGATATAAACAGGGATTCGGGGAAGAGCATGAGCAGACTCGTGCTGCATAAACCTTAAGAGGAATTATGAAAAATAACAGAAACGGAACGGTCTTGGCGGGGAATGACCTCCTGCCGGGGGATATCGTGAAATTCAGGGCCGTGGAGGCGGCATTCCTGGAGAGGTGCCGCCAGTTCGGATACAGGGAGATAAAGACATCCACGATCGAACCACTGCATATCTTTACGGCGGCAGGCGCCCTGTCGCCCGCGCTGCTGAAAAAGGTCTGCTCATTCCTGGACTGGGGGGGCTGGAGCCGCGAGAGGGTCGCCCTGAGGGCGGACAGCACTATCTCGGCGGCAAGGTACTATCTGGATAATTTGACGGAAGAGGGTCATGTGAAGGTCTGTTATATAGAGAACCAGTTCCGCCGCGGTGATACGGGACAGGAGGTCTCCGAAAGGTGGCAGCTCGGCATAGAAAACATCGGTGATGATTCACCTGTTTCAGATGTTGAGGTCATATTCATAGCCGTTGACACGCTCAGGGCGGCAGGGTTCGACAGGACATGCCTGCACCTCTCCTTCCCGTCCATTATTATTGAATACGTGAACCTCACCTTCGGCGAGCCTGAAGAGAGGCAGAAGGTCCTCGGGCTGATCAAGGAAGGAAGGCATGAAGACATAAAGTCGTTAGGCGGCAATGACAGGGATACGGACATCCTGTTCAGGCTCCTACGCTTCAGGGGAGAGAACGTCTCGTATCTGAACAACCTGCGAAGCGACTTTTACAACCATGGAAAAATCCTCAGGCACCTGGAGCGCTTCAGGGAGATATGCGTATTGCTGGAGCGGCTTAAGTGTCCTTATGAGATCAATTTTTCGCTGTCAGGGAATTTTGACTATTACACGGGCATCCAGTTTGAGGTACTGTCCTCGTCCCGGAAGACTTCAGACAGGGAAGTCCTCTGTACCGGAGGGCGCTATGACAACCTGATAGGCAGCCTTGCGCCCCGGGGGGCGAAGGCCGTACCGTCCGTGGGATTTGCGCTGAACCTGAAGAATGCGATCTCTCTCATGCAGGAGCCCGTGGACACCATGCAGAATATAGGCATTATGCTCAGGAATATAACATATGACAACATAAAGACCGGCCAGAACCTGTGCCTCAGGCTGAACCGCCTCGGATTTATATCACGCCTGTCTTTTTCGGAGATAGCAGAAGAGGAGTACGGTGACTACGGACTCATCATCGAAGTGGACCGCGAGAGGTTCAGGGACGGCTACAGCATCATCCACAGCCGGAAGATCGGCAAACCGCTTCTGAAGAATATTTTCGGTGAATCCTCTCATGACGCATGAAATAGCGCTGTGCCTGCCGAAGGGAGAAAACCTCAGGCGCGTTGCATCGGTATTAAAGCAGGTGAACTTCCCGGTGGAGGGTTACAATGCATCAAACCGCTCCTACCGTCCTGACATCGTTTCCATAAAAAACGTCAGGGCCAAGATATTTGCCGAAAAGGATGTGGCCATACAGGTGGCGGTGGGAAATTATTCCATAGGCATCTGCGGACTGGACTGGATAGAGGAGTACAGGGCCAAGTACCCTGCATCCGATGTGCAGATACTGAAGAGGCTGGGCAGGAGCCTGAGAAGGGTTCATGCCTGCTGCCACAGGAGCTTTAAGGGCGGGTCTGTCCATGATTTCGCCCGGCTGTCCGGGTCGGTCCGGATCGTAAGCGAATATCCCAATCTTGCAGAGGACTTTGCGATCAGGAAGGGGCTTAAAAGATTCAGGGTCTTCCCTGCATGGGGCAGCACCGAGGTCTATCCGCCTGAGCACGCGGAGATCGTCATCCTGTCCGTGAGGGATGAAGAGACTTTAAGAGCGCACGGCCTGAGGTCGCTTGAATTGATCATGGAATCAGAGCTCTGTATCATTGTCAATCAAAGGGCGTATGAGACAAAAGACCTCTCACCCGTGCTGGATTATCTCTGCAGGATAGAGAGGAGGCGTTAATGCTGAATTTCGCCATACCGGACGGACACCAGATGAGGCACGTGCTGGACTTCTTCGGCAGGGCCGGTATTTGTTTCGAGGGATATGAGCCGGAGTCGCTGAACAGGCGCCCCGTGCTGAAGATCACCTCCGGGGAAGCCGCCGGGATATTGAACAATCCGGAGGCGATCAGGGCAAAGGTGATCAGGCCGCAGGACATGCCCATGCACGTGGCGGCCAATAATTTCGATATCGCCATCACCGGCACGGACTGGCTGAAGGAGCACATGATCCGGTTTCCGGGCAGCCCTGTTGAGAACCTGCTGGGGATGGGGTTCGGCAGGGTGAGGATCGTTGCCGCGGTGCACGAGTCCCTGCCTGTCTCCGGTGTGAATGAACTGACGGATTACCTGAACTCTTTTGAGCCCGGCCGGAATTTCAGGATAGCCTCGGAATATACCTATATCGCCGATGACTATGCAAGGGAACACAACCTGTACAGGTACAGTATCATCATGAGCTACGGCGCCACCGAATCCCTGATACCCGAGGATGCGGAGATGATCATAGAGAATACCGAGACCGAGACCGGAGCCACGCTGCAGAAAAACAACCTGAGGATCATCGACACCCTGTTTGAATCCCAGGGCTGTCTCATTGCCAACAGGGCGAGTATTGCATCCAGGGACAAGGGAAGGATCATCAGGTCGCTGAAAACCCTCTTTGAGGCGCATGTTACACCTTAATATTGCATAAACGTGCAGGCGATATTTTTATCCCACTGTAAAGTGAGAGTACCGCACTGCCTGTCACGCGTTCAGGCTGTCCCGCATTACGCAACAGACACAGGTGCACTTTTCCTTCTCCCGCTTGTCGGAAGAATGCATGATCGCCCCTGCAGGGCATCGTTTATAACATGCCGAACACTCAATACATTCATTTCGCTCAAGAATACGCGCGCGGCTGTTTTCGATCGTGAACACTCCCTTTGGACAGACCCTGAAGCACAGCCTGCAGCCGGTGCAAAGCTTCTCATTTACCGTAATCGACGGAATATCCGCTCCCCTGTAAATTGATTTAAGGCTGTACTTCACCACGGGTGACCATCCTTCAAATTCATTTATCATGTAAAATGTCCCTATACCCGCGGCCGCAACCATCCCGGTTGTCCAGTCGGGATTGAAGTGCCGGACAACGAGGAGGAGACCTGTTACACCCAGAGAGAAGAGGGCGGACCACAATGGAATCCGTTTGACGGGCCTGTAAGGATAAACAACCGCATGCACCACGGCGATAAAATAAAGCACGGGCAGAATCAGCAGGAGTTTTGACAGGTCGATAAACAGATAGACAAACCCGAGCACCACCGCAAGGATAACCGGGCTCGATACGGCCATTTCAATCCTGTGCCCGAGATCGAATTCCACCTTCCGCAATACGGTCTCCTCTGTGGTCTTGTCAAGAAAGTCCTTTATGTATTCGATATATACCGGCCCGAATGCACCCCCGAATCCCGTCTTCCGCCTGATCAACTGAATGTCCACACCGGCTGCGCACAGTTGGGGCAGGATCAGTTTCCCGCCCGGCGCGTATCCCCGCAGGTTGGTTGATTCAATGGCATCAATGATATTCTTTTCCGAAAAATGCCCGCTGAGCGAAGAACACCACACATTGATACCCCTGCTGTCGCATATCAGGAGCCAGCAATCCAGTCCCTGTACAGCCCGGGCGACCCGCCTTACGGTAAGCTCATAATTACCGGTGACAATCACGGGGGACCTGTCATCAGGATTGCCGCACCTGTACAGGGCAACGGGTTCCGGCAGAGGGAATAAACGGAAGACGGTCTCCAGCAGTGTCCTGAGGGGACGGTGTCTCAGGTATTTCCGGGGAACCTCTCCGATCGCCGTAACAAAGTCGAAGTCCTGTCCCTTTCCGAAAAAATTATCGGATATGACAATGAACATCACGATCAATGCAGTCAGGGCAAACTCGTCTGCAGGCGTGAAGAAATACGGCCCGGCGGAGGATATGACATAACGGTTGATTATTACAAGAAAGGCGAAATACAGTATGAGCAGCCTGACAAAACGGATTTTCCTGAGGAGATGTCCTTCAGCCGTTACAAAATCCACTATGAAATATCCGATAAGGGCCGTGATCAGTGCATATGAGATAAAGACCGGCAGATAGTATCCGTCATGACAATCCTGGATTATAATGGAACGGAAGAGCTGGCCGGTGAGGGTTACAGAGAAAACAACAACTGGAACAACAAGCCTTGCCTTCACCGAAGCCCTCATTTCAGTTTCACACTCCGCATTCCTGCTCCCCCTGAAAAGCAGTTGCAACTGTCAGTTTTTACAGTTACTTGCTCCAGGTCCAGTTCCTGATCTCCGGCATGTCCTCTCCGTATTTCGTGATGTATTCCCTGTGCTCGATCAGTTTGTCCCGCAGGGCCTGTTTGGCGTAGCGGCGACATACCCGAGTTTTTCCACCCTGTCTATCACGTCCGACACGAGGTGGAAGCGGTCAAGGTCATTGCGCACGACCATGTCAAAGGGCGTGGTGGTCGTTCCTTCCTCTTTGTAACCCCGCACGTGCAGGTTTTTGTGGTTTGTCCTCCGGTAGGTCAGGCGGTGTATGAGCCACGGATAGCCGTGGTACGCGAAGATAATGGGCTTATCCGTGGTAAAGAGCGTGTCGAATTCCCTGTCGGACAGGCCGTGGGGATGCTCTTCCCTGGGCTGGAGCGTCATCAGGTCGACGACATTGATCACGCGTACCCTCAGGTCAGGCGCATACCGGCGGAGCAATTCAACGGCGGCGAGGGTTTCGATCGTCGGCACGTCTCCGCAACAGGCCATCACCACGTCAGGGGCGATGCCTTTATCACTGCTGGCCCATTCCCAGATTCCTATGCCTGATGTGCAGTGCTTAACAGCGGCGTCCATGTCGAGCCACTGCGGCTGGGGCTGTTTCCCGGCCACGATCACGTTGACGTAATCGCGGCTTCTCAGGCAGTGGTCGGTTACTGAAAGCAGGGTGTTGGCATCAGGGGGGAAATAGACGCGGACGATATCCGCCTTTTTGTTGACAACGTGATCGATAAAGCCAGGGTCCTGGTGGCTGAAGCCGTTGTGGTCCTGCCTCCAGACATGGGAGGTGAGCAGGTAGTTCAGGGATGCGACAGGCCTGCGCCAGGGGATTTCCTTGCAGACCTTCAGCCACTTGGCATGCTGGTTGAACATGGAGTCAATGATATGTATGAACGCCTCGTAGCAGGAGAAGAAGCCGTGGCGGCCTGTAAGGATGTAACCCTCAAGCCAGCCCTGGCAGGTGTGTTCACTGAGGATTTCCATGACCCTCCCGTCCGGGGAGAGATGGTCATCTTCGGGCAGGGTATCGGCTGTCCATGCGCGGTCGGTTACTTCAAACAGGGCGGTAAGTCTGTTTGATGCAGTCTCG
>JAADFS010000171.1 GCA_013152795.1 Deferribacteres bacterium | reverse complement strand
AACCATACTGAAGATAAAGCTCACCCATCAGGACATCTCGGACATGACGGGCCTTACCCGTGAGACGGTCACCCGGGTGATTGACAGATTCCAGAAGAATAAAGAGATAACCGTACTGAAGAACAGGTTTATATGCCTCGGGCCTGATTTCTTCCGGAAGGACCTTGATAATATCCTCGGGTAATCCTTCTGACTATACCTGCTCTACTGATTTGACTTCAGGGACTTCCTTTTTAATGCTCTCCTCAATGGCGTTTTTGAGGGTCATTGTGGACATGGGACATCCGGAGCACGCCCCTGTGAGTTTCACCTTCACGACACCGTTTTCCTGAACCTCAACGAGTTCAACATCCCCGCCGTCGCGCTGAAGCAGCGGCCTCACCTTACTCAGAACTCCCTCAACTTTTTCCTTTAACATGTTTCCTCCTTATTTTTTTCTTGATCGTATTTTCAGCTTAAACTGCCCGTTAACCGTGTCCGTTGTCCGTGACCGTTAAAGACAGACAACCTTACCTCCCCCATCAAGGGAGGGGAGAGGACTTCATTCTGCACCCTTAACTTTGAACTCAGAACCCGCAACCCGGAACTCCCTGCCATTTCTGCAACATTAAGGTTAACGGACAATGTAACGCATAAACTTATTATACCTGTTCCGGATATTTAATCTATGATTTCCGTCATACGCATGCGGAAAGCGGCAGGGGGAGCAGTGTCTAAGGAAGATTCAGGGGCTCCCTTTTTCCCTGTTCCAGCATCCTAAGGAGCTTTCGTGCGTATCCCCGCTCTATCCTGAATCCGTACCTGTCCGCGAGGGACAACGCCTTCCTGAATGCCTTCTTTGCCTGCCTGTCATTGCCTGTGAGAAAATCCACTTCCCCGAGGCCGAGGATGCAGTATATCTTCCCCCTGGGGTCTTTTGTTTGCCTGAAAAGCTCAGCGGCGTCTTTAAAGCTCTCAACCGCCCGTTGCATTTTCCCCTGCATCTTGAATGTGGTACCCGTGCTCCAGAGCGTATATGCATAGCTGACCCTGTCGCCGATCTTCCTGTAAAGCACGCCGGCCTTTTTAAAGCATGAGAGAGCACCCCTGTAATCTCCGGCCATCCTCCTCGCATTGCCGAGGCCGCAGAACGAATATGCAAGCCCGAAGCGGTCCTTCAGCCGTTCAAACCCCCTGTTTGCCAGCCGGTAGAACCTCTCCGAGTCCCTGAACTCACCCGCAACCCTCGAGCTTCCGCCGAGCCCGCAGTACGCATAGGCCATACCGGAGCGGTCCTTCAGGTTTTTGAATTTTTCAAGGGCGGCATGATATGTCTTTACGGCCTTCCGCGCCTCTCCCTTTATCCTGTATGCACCGGCCTTTGCCCACAATGAAAACGCCTCGCCTTTGGCATCGTTGGTTTTCCTGTATATCCTGCCGGCCCTGTTGATCATGGCAAGGGCGTCCCTCCAGTAGCCGAGGGCCCGCAGGCTCAGGCCGAGGCCGGTAAGGGCGTCAGCCTCCGCTGACCTGTCGCCGAGGGTCTCTGCAAGGTTAAGCGCCTCTTCGTAGCAATTCCTTGCCCTGGTAAAATCACCCTTTGCCCGGAACGTATCGGCTGAAGACAGGAGGCAGTCAAGTATGGAGGGGATGTCGCTGGCTTTCTTGAACGCCCTGAGGGCCTTCCTGTACGTGTCGGCGGCCCTGTCGTATTCCGCCCTGCCCCTGTATTTTTCGGCCTGCAGGAAAAGCGCCTCGCCGGTGTTTTCTCCTTGCATCCTGTCCCTCACCGGCATCTTTCCCTTACTGTCCTGACCGTCTCCGCATAATCCCCGGAATTATAAAATGCATTTCCCATTACGACAATATCCGCTCCGGCACGGTGGACATCCGCGACATTATCCACATTGACACCGCCGTCCACTTCTATCTCCACGCTCAGGTTTCTTTCATCTATCATACCCTTCAGGTGGGCGATCTTCTGGAGGGACTCGGGAATAAACTCCTGCCCCCCGAACCCGGGGTTTACGGACATTACAAGCACCATGTCGACAGAGGAGAGTATGGGCTCGATATGGCCCACCGGCGTTGCCGGGTTTATTGAAACAGCGGCCTTTACATTGCACTCCTTTATGCTCTGTATGGTTCTGTGCAGGTGCACGCACGTTTCCTGATGCACGGTGATTATGTCGGCCCCGCTGTCTGAGAATGCCTTTATATACCTGTCGGGCTCTTCGATCATGAGATGCACATCAAGGGGGATGCCCGCGGCCTTTTTCACGTATTTCACGACAGGCGGCCCTATGGTGATATTCGGCACAAACCTGCCGTCCATCACATCCACATGGATCAGGTCGGCCCCCGCCTCCTCCGCTGCCTTTATTTCCTCACCGAGCCTCGAAAAATCCGCCGACAATATAGACGGCGCTATCTTTATCATAAGAACCTCCTTTTAGTCTTTATTAAAACCACATTCCCCATCCGCGGCCGAGCGTAACCTCCACGGAATCTCCCTTTCTGATAATCGCCTTTGCCTCCGGCTTCTGAAAAATCACCTTGCTGCCGTGATCCCTTTCTATGAGTTTGATCCCGAGCTGTTTTGCCAGTATCCTTGCATCATCTATCGTCATGTTTACAAAGGAAGGGCATCTGTATGATACAGGATAGGGACCGAGACTCACAAGGAAATTTATCTCGTTACTGTCGATGTTCCCGGGCAGTGGCCTCTGCGCGATGATCCTGCCTTTCTCCACGGTATCTGAATGTACGCGGGTGACCTTTCCGATCTTCATGCCGAGGTTTATAAGCGTCAGCTTTGCATCCTTGAGCAGTTGGCCTTCAAAAGAGGGCATTGAATAAATCTCCGGCCCCCTGCTCAGCATTACCCCGACCTCGGAGCCCACAGGGATCTTTTCGCCCGGCTCCGTATCCTGTTTCACAATGAGACCCTCGGCAATGTCTTCATCGTATTCCTCGCCTTCCACCTTCAGCAGGAGTTTTCTGGCGGCCAGAAGCTCCGATGCCTCGCTGACTGTCTTGCCTCTCAGCTCAGGCACCCTGCCGGTCTTTTCGAAATCAACGACCCTGTAGACAAGGAAGACCGCCACCGTCCCCGCCGCAGTGAATGCGATCATGTAGGCCAGCAATTTGAAAAAGGTTTTAAACATTCCTGAAGCTCATCCCCTCTCTCAGTTTTCTTCCCTGAAGAAATGTCTTCACCGGCATGGCCGATTTGCCAGCGGGCTGGATCTCCAGGATGGAGACGGCCCCGCTGCCAGCGCATACATGCATCTCATCCGTGGTGACTCTGCATATCACCCCCGGCCTGCGGTTTGCAGGCGGTTCCTCCGGCGGGCCGGAGACCACAGGCACTGCTTTCAGTATCTTAACCCTTTCCCCTTCAAGAAAACCGTATGCCCCGGGCCAGGGATTCATCCCCCTGATGAAATTGCACAGCTCTCTTGCAGGTTTTGACCAGGGGATCATCCCGTCTGTTTTTTTCAACCTCGGCGCATAGGATGGATCGCCTGACTGCTGCACGGGTTCTATACTGCCGCTCTCAAGCCCCTCCAGCGTCTTCAGCAGCAGATCAGCCCCAATCTGCGACAGCCTTGCGGAAAGGGTTCCAGCCGTATCCTCAGGGGTTATCATTACCTCCTCCTGAAGCAGAACCGGACCGGTATCCATGCCCTCATCCATCAGCATCGTTGTCACGCCTGTCTTTTCCTCGCCGTTGATCAGTGCCCAGTTTACCGGAGCGGCTCCCCGGTACCGGGGCAGGAGGGAGGCATGGATATTTATACATCCGAATCGCGGCAGGCGGATTATTTCAGAAGGCAGTATCTGCCCGTATGCCACGACAACGATGGCGGACGGCCTTAATGCCTCAAGCTCCCCGATGAAATGCTTCTCCCTTACCTTTGCGGGCTGAAGCAATCTCAATCCGGCCTTCTGGGCCGTGATTTTCACAGGGCCGGGTTTTATGCGCCTTCCCCGTCCGCTCTGCCTGTCCGGCTGCGTGACCACGGCGATGATCTCATGCCCGGAGTTCAACAGCGCCTCAAGGGGGGGGACGGCAAACTCCGGTGTTCCGAAAAAGACGATTTTCAAAGGTGCTTCCTTTCAGAATCAGAGACGTGTGAAGTCCTACGTCCTGCTTAAAGCCCGCTCCCGTGCATAGCGCCTCTCAAAAAATCCCCTCTTGATCCGGCCGATCCTGTCGATGAACAGGAGACCGTTGAGGTGATCTATTTCGTGCTGAAGCGCCCTTGCGAGGAGGCCCTCTCCTTCTATCTCCGCCGGCCTGCCGTGCCTGTCAAGAAATTTTACCCTGACCTTATCAGCCCGCCTGACAATCGTCTTGTATTGGGGAATGCTCAGGCAGCCTTCTTCAGAATCAGCCTGCCCCTCTTTATGGATAATTTCCGGATTGACAAGCACGATCAGCGGACTTTTCTTCTCTGCAGCGCTTACGTCAATCACTGCAACCTGTTTCGGTACGCCGACCTGATTCGCTGCAAGACCGACACCGGGGGCTGCATACATGGTCTCTATCATGTCGTCAATAAGCTTCTGCAGCGCGG
>JAADFS010000170.1 GCA_013152795.1 Deferribacteres bacterium | reverse complement strand
CTCGTATCAGGTAAAAAGGTTAAAATCATTTTCACGCCGCATCTGATCCCTGCAAACAGGGGTATACTGAGTACTATGTATCTACGCCTCAGGGGAAAAGTCAGTCTCTCCGCCGTGCAGAAACTCTACCGGGATTTCTACGGCGGTGAGCCGTTTGTAAGGATACTGAAAAACGGAGTATATCCGAGTATAAACGCCGTGAGGGGGAGTAATTTCTGCGATATTTCGGTCTTCCTCGACAGCCGCGGCAGGGAGCAGTCACTGATAATAGTAAGCGCAATAGACAACCTCATGAAGGGAGCATCGGCTGTGCAGAATATGAACATCATGTACGGTTTTGATGAAACAGCGGGCCTCATGTCACCGCCTCCGTCTCCATGATTGCCGGATAATGAAAAATACCGCAGGTGAAAAAACAGTCCAGGTCCCCGGATTCCGGTTTGCCGGCGTATCAGCCGGAATAAAGGAATCCGGCGAAAGAGACCTCGCGCTGATTTACTCGGAACGGCCAGCAGTGACAGCAGGCCTCTTCACGACCAACAGGGTCAAGGCGGCACCCGTGAAACTCGCGCTCCGGAAAATTGCCTCCCGCAAGGGCCAGGCTGTCATTATCAACAGCGGAAATGCCAATGCATGCACAGGCAGACAAGGCCTCCGGGATGCGGAAGAGATAAACACGGTCACGGCGAAAGAGCTCGGCATATCACCGGGGCTCGTTTATGTCTCCTCAACAGGTGTCATAGGCACCCCCCTGCCCATGGAAAAAATAAAAACCGCCCTGCCCCGACTGGTTAAGAGGCTTTCCCCGTTATCATTAAACGACGCCGCATCCGCAATCATGACAACGGATACTTTTGTCAAGGCCTGCTCGGGAAAAGTCCGGATAGGCGGGAAAACGGGAACGATAGCGGGTATCGCAAAGGGGGCGGGGATGATCTGTCCTCACATGGCGACACTGCTGTGCTACATATTTACCGATATAGCCGTGAGGCCCGGAGCCCTTGACCGTGCGCTGAGAGAGGCAGTGAATAAATCCTTCAACAGGCTGACCGTGGATAATGACATGAGCACCAACGACACGGTAATGATTATGGCAAACGGTCTGCTGGGGAACAAACCCCTTACCACGCGCTCGGCCTACTATCGCAGGTTCAGCAATGCCCTGAACGAAGCAGCTTACAGCCTGGCAAAAATGATAGCCCGCGACGGCGAGGGGGCGACAACACCGGTTGAGATCATCGTCAAGGGGGCGGCCAAGGAGCGCGATGCGGAAAAGGCAGCCATGGCAATAGCCGGCTCAATGCTTGTCAAGACCGCCATCTACGGTAAAGACCCGAACTGGGGCAGAATCATGGCGGCGCTCGGCCGCTCGGGTGTGGAGATCGATGAAGAGAAGATAGACATCTACATTAATAAAATCAAGGTGGTCAGCCGGGGGGCGGGAACCGGCAAGGATAAAAGCGGAGAGGGCATCTTTAAGGACAGAGAAGTTACAGTTACCGTTGACCTGAAGGCGGGCCGGGAGGCCGCGCGGGTGCTGACATGTGACCTGACAGAGGGGTATATACGGATAAACGCACATTACAGAACTTGACACAATTGAAACACTCCTATATCTTATTAAGATATGCGCAAGTGTAATTTTACAAAAGCAGGTTGTACCTTATGGGGGAATAACATGAAAAAACTCTTCATTTGCCTGATATTATCTTTTGCCTTTTTTATGGTCTCTCTTTACAGTGGAGGAAACGCCTTTTCTGTTGAAATACCTGGCAAGGACAAGGAACCGGAAGAATACATTATACAGAAGGGCGACACCCTGTGGGATATCTCGGACACAAAACTGCATGACTACTTTCTCTGGCCCAAGCTGTGGAATGTCAATCCCCAGATCGACAACCCCGACCTCATATATCCCGGCACCAAAATAATCATCCCCACCAGGGAACAATTGATGCGCATGCAGCAGCCGCCACCACCCCCTCCGGTGAAAAAGCTGGTCCCCGTGGTAAAAAAACCGCGTAAAATCCCTGTAAAAAGGATCACCCGGAGATATATCGTCAAAAAAGACCTCTATATAGCGAGCGGCTGGATATCACCCGAGTTTCCGGGCAGGGGTAAGATATTATATTCGCCGGCCGGGCGCCGCATGGTCGGCAAAGGAGATATAGTCTACGTGGAACTGCCGGGGGGTGAGACAGCGGCCTCTTCTCCTTCAGCTAAACTGGTGGTTGCCGATGAGCGGGACGGAATTTCCGGAAAGAGGTTCTTTGTAATCAGGGATGTAAAAATAGTCAAACATCCCGTCACAGGGGAAATACTGGGGCATCAGATAAGGGTGACCGGTATTATAGACGTTATTGGTATAGACAATAATGTACCGAAGGCAAGGGTGATTAAATCCTTTGAGGACATCCAGACCGGTGATTCACTGCTGCCTTTCAGGAAAATGAAGCCGCCTGTTGTGCCGGATACCGTCAATACCCCGCGCATAAGCGGCTATATAGTGGAGTCACACATGAACTCGCGGGTATTAAGTGAGGGTGACATCGTATTCCTGGACAAGGGTATGGACGACGGAGTCGCGGTCGGGGACACCTTTCAGGTCTTCTCGGAACTCCCTGTGGAAAGGGCTATCGGAACAATACAGGTAATATCTCTCAGGCCTTCTACATCCGCAGCACTGATTCAGAGGAATTCGCAGGAAATAATGATCGGAATGAAATGGGGCAATAAATAGAATTGACCGCTGCCCTTATGTGCTTACCAGTGTTTTGAGGGCCTTCAGCCTGCTGGGATGCTTCAGCTTTCTGAGGGCCTTTGCCTCGATCTGACGCACCCTCTCCCTTGTTATCGTGAGATGCCTGCCTACTTCTTCAAGGGTATGGTCCCTGTCAACCCCTATGCCGAATCTCATCCTTATAACCTTCTCTTCTTTCGGGGTCAGGGTACCGAGCACTTTCTTGATATATCCTGATATCTCCTTGTTTTCAGCATCGAGATAGGGTGAAGGGCTGTTTTTATCACCGATGAAGTCCTCCAGCTCCGTGTCTTCATCTCCGACCGGCGTCTGCAGGGCGATGGGATCCTGGATAGCCCTGAAGACCTCCTCGACCTTTCTTGTCGGCACAGAGAGCTTTGCTGCTATCTCTTCATCAGTGGGCTCCCTGCCGAGCTCCTGGGTCAGTTCTCTTGAGGCCTTTGTAACCCTGTTGTAAAATTCCATCATATGCACAGGCACGCGGATCGTCTTGGTCTGGTCTATGAGCGCCCGTGTTATGGCCTGCCTGATCCACCATGTGGCATATGTGCTGAATTTAAAGCCCTTTTCATGCTTGAACTTGTCCACAGCCTTCATGAGGCCGATATTGCCTTCCTGTATGAGGTCAAGAAGCGGCAGCCCCCTGCCTACATAATTCTTTGCGATATTGACCACCAGCCTGAGATTCCGGGTGATTAACTCATTTTTCGCCTCCAGCACAAAGGACTGTACCTTGCTTATCCTGCCCCACATCTCAACCAAGGCGTCCACCTTTATCCCGGCCTCACTTTCAATCTTCTTGAAGGCCCTCTGCGCTCTGTTGGCAAGATCCTCCATTGCCGACAATACAGGAAGCCGCGGCCTTTTTTTGCTCTTTTCGCTCTTTATGAGGTTCTTGAGAGACTTGAGGGAACCGCCGTACTTGGAGAGCTCTTTCTTGAAATTTTCCACAACCTCCACCATCATTTCCAGCCTGTACAGGGTGGCTTCCATTACATGCGCCATACGGTCCTCTTCCTCCATATCCTGCATGTCTTCATCAGCAGCGAGTTCGCTTTCAATCTGTTTGGTTAACTTAAGAGGCCGTATGATCTCCAGGATTATTTCTTTGCCTTCTTCCAGCTTCTTGGCAAGCTCCACTTCCTCACTCTTGGTGAGGATCGAAATATCCCCCATTGAGTGGAAATATGCCTGCACGAGGTCTTCGGTCTTTTCATACTCCTGGGGGGTCTCGACCTCCTCAAGGGGTATGGTCTCCTCAGAGTCAATAATGCGGACTCCCATGTCATTCAGGAGGTCCATAAGGTCCTCTATCTCGTCAGGAGTAAAAAACTCCGACGGCAGGGCCTCGTTTATCTCGTCGTAGGTAAGGACCCCCCTTCTCTTGCCGACCTCTATTAATTCGTCAAATATATCTTTTTCTTTCATAATTCTCTATCTCTCGACACTTAACTTTTAAATATAACATATTTTTTTTTCAAATTCCACCTCAAGCGGAACCCCTTGTAATTATTACAATTTCAGAAAATGCCTGCTGAGCTTTTCATAGGTCTTTTTCAAATGCTCGGGCATGACCCTGGTCTCGGCGATAATCGGCATGCTGTCCGTATCGCCCGTCCAGCGGGGAACGACGTGCAGGTGCATGTGCGATTCCATGCCCGCTCCGGCCACCTTGCCGAAATTAAGCCCCATGTTAAACCCGTCCGGCGTCAGCACCTTTTTCAGTATCCCGACGGAATCCCTGAGGGTCTTAATAATGTCAAAGAGCACCTCATCTGAAAGACCGTCGAATGTCGGTGTATGAAAATAGGGGACCACCATTAGGTGGCCGCTGTTGTAAGGATAGCGGTTCAATAATACAAAGCAGTGTCTGCCCCTGTATAATATCAGGTTTTTCTTGTCCTCCCTCTTGTTCCGCCCCCTGCTCTTTCCCTTTGATATATCGCAGAACAGGCATTTGTCATGCTTGTTTTCATCAAGTATATATTCCATTCTCCACGGTGCCCACAGTCTCTTCATGTTTATTCATCCTCCCTTCATTTTCTCCAGCACCTTCTGCATGTCATCCCATGTCAGCCATTTGTCCTTTGGATTTCTCAGCAGATACGCCG
>JAADFS010000169.1 GCA_013152795.1 Deferribacteres bacterium | reverse complement strand
GGCGCATGCTTGTGGCCCTGATAATGGGCTTTGCCAGCGGCCTGCCCCTGCTTTTAACCAAAGGGATGCTTCAGGCATGGATGAAAAGGGAGGGTATAGACCTGTCCCTGATCGGGCTGACTAACCTGCTCGCCATACCTTATTCGATAAAGTTTCTCTGGGCCCCCATTCTCGACCGTTACACCATCGCCTTCTTCGGCCGCAGAAGGGGATGGCTGCTGATTGCACAGACGGCCCTGATCCTTTCCATCCTGGGCATGGGCCTCAGCAATCCGAAAGACAGCCCCCTGATGCTGGTTGCAGCCGCCCTGATGGTGACCTTTTTCAGCGCCTCACAGGATATAGTCGTGGACGCCTACAGGCGGGAGGACCTTGCGGATGAAGAGCTCGGTATGGGCTCCGCCCTGTACGTGCTGGGTTACCGGATAGGCATGCTGCTGTCTTCAGGCGGCGGCCTTATCATGGCGGATTATATGTCGTTTAATATGGTCTACATAATAATAGCGGCCTGCATGCTGCCGGCCATTATCACCACGCTCCTGACACCTGAGCCCCGTGTTGCTGAAAAACCCCGAACCATGGTGGAGGCCATTATCGCTCCCCTTATTGAATACTTCAGGCGCAGGGAGGCGTTATGGATGCTGGCCTTCATTCTCCTTTACAAGATAGGCGATATAATGGCCGGCAACATAACAACGCCGTTTTACATGGATATGGGATTTTCCCTCACAGAGATCGGGGCAATTACAAAGCTGCTCGGGTTCTGGGCCGTTATCGGCGGGGCGTCCCTGGGCGGAGCGATGATGATCCGCCTGGGCATTAACCGCTCGCTGTGGATCTTCGGGTTCCTGCAGGCGGTATCAACCGCCGGATTCGCCGTGCTGGCGCGCATAGGCCACAGCATCACGGCCCTGTCAGCGGTCATAGGCTTTGAAAATATCAGCGCTGGCATGGGCACCGCCGCATTCATGGCGTTCATGGCAAGCATCACCAATAAAAAATTTACCGCAACCCAGTATGCGCTGCTGACAAGCTTTATGGCATTCGGCAGGGATGTGCTCTCAGCCCCCACGGGCTTCCTTGCCAAAACCCTCGGCTGGGAAAACTTCTTTATCGCCTGCGTACTGGCCGCAATTCCGGGAATGCTCCTCCTGCTGAAATTCGCACCGTGGAATTCAAGGGCATGAAACCTTATCGTTAATGTTGCATAAACAGGCAGGAGATATTTTTATGCCACTGTCAGGTTATGTTAGAGGAAATCTATGCTGTATGGGGACATTCCCTCACGGTGTTGCAGGGCATATTTTTTAAGGGCCTTTGATATGAGGTTGAATCTGTCTCCCGGATATGAGGCCGGTATTACAAGCAATCCGTAGTGGGGCAGGCTCTCATTGAAAAACCGGACGGTAAGCCTGATAAAATCATTTCTGTTTTTTGTCACCATACACCGCTTTTTTGATGCTGCATATTTAAGCTGTTCAAGGTCGCTCGCCTGCAGCATTCCCGCCTCTTTAGCGCTGACGGCATCTATTCCGTCTTTACCGAGAATCTCTGCAATCATGGGGTTCAGATCCTCATCAAGGTAGTATTTCATTTAAACTTTTATTGATCTTACAGAAAAGGATACTTCTCTGAAATTTTCTCAGGTGTCCAGCCTTCATTTTCAGCTATGAGCGCGTCTATCTCTTCCTTGTATAACTTGTAATAGCCCAGGGCGGCTTTCAACTGCTGTACCGTGAGCCAGTTATATGCCCTGCTCAGACGGCTGAAGCTGCCGTCCACGCTTCTGTAAGTCGCTATTATCTCCCAGACCTCTATGCCTGTACCGGCAACCCTGGCCCTCTTTCCGTTTGTGCCTTCAGTAAAGACTATCCCCGGACTGCGGCGAACCCTTACAGCCTCTTTCAGAAGTTCATTTGTCACTGTCGTAAAATCCCTTTTGGTCTCCCTTGCTATTTCTTCTATCTCTTTCAGGATATTTGCGGGGATCCTCAGGCTTTTCTGAATTGTTGCCATATGTTATTCACCTCCCTGTATACCAGTACATTACGATAAATTACATTGTATGTCAATAATAAAAAACATCGCTGTAAAAAAAGGTTGAAATGAAAATCCGGATTCAATCAATACCGCCTAGAGCTACAGGCAGTGAGCCGGTGAAATCGCTTTCA
This sequence comes from Deferribacteres bacterium, assembly GCA_013152795.1. Classification (GTDB taxonomy): domain Bacteria; phylum Nitrospirota; class Thermodesulfovibrionia; order UBA6902; family UBA6902; genus JAADFS01. The sequence goes on along the minus strand of JAADFS010000169.1, from coordinate 3,503 downwards.
CCTGTCAGGCATCTGATGACTGACAACTGGGCCTGCCTGCCTGTATCATAGGCGGCGATAAGCACGCCGGCTTCCGCAAAATCCCGCAGCACATAGGGGCTTCCAAAGGATATCACTATCGACCTCTGTGCCCTGCCGATAAGCCGTCTGACGGCCTCCTTCTGCTCATTACTGATACCCGCGCCGCCCTTCCATGCCGCGATGTCCGTAAAAAGGGCGCAGATCACCGTGTTGCAGGCGGAGTTCGGAAGGGACAGCTCTCTTGTGTTGATGCACCGGTGTCCCCCCCCGATAAAATCTCTCAGCGGTGACAGGTCATGCTCATCCCCGTCACCGCAAAACACGAGGCAGGCACCGGCCGCATCCCTGAGGGGCAGCAGGCCGCCCCTGTCTTTCACAAGGGTGACCGCCATGGTGGAGATCAGGCCGGAAAGCGCCGCATGGGCCCCGCGGTCCGGAGGTACAGGGTTCTTAATGCGCCTGAGAGCGGATTTGTAATTCAGGATTCTCTGCGCCGCCCTGTCTATCTTTGCTTCTGAAATTTCTCCTGTTGCAACAGCATGCCTTAATTCTTCGGCAGCGGCGTCCGCATCCGCGGGGTGAAGCAGGATGTCAACTCCTGCATTTATGCACCTCGCCGGGACGTTTTCATATTCATTCAGTGCGTGCATGTTCAGGGCGTCGGTGAGGATGAGTCCGCTGTATCCGAGTTCCTCTCTGAGCAGGCCGGTTATCACCTTTTCCGACAGTGATGCAGGCAACTGCGGGTCAACGGCCGTGACGGCGAGATGCCCTACCATGATACCGCCGACCCCCGCCCTTACCGCCTCCCTGAACGGATGGATGTCCGTATGCATTAACTCCTTCAGGGGTTTCGGGATCACGGGAAGGGCAATGTGGGAATCAACGGATGTATCGCCGTGTCCCGGAAAATGCTTGGCGCAGCTTATGAGGCCTGCCCTTTCAAGCACCCTTATATACACACAGCCGTACCATGCAACATCAAGGGGATTGCCGGAAAAGGCCCTCGTGCAGATTATCGGGTTGTCCGGATTGCTGTTTACATCCATAACCGGTATCAGCGGCATATTGATCCCTGCATCAATCGCCTCTTCGGCAACTGCATCAACCGCCTCTTCCAGTATCTTCACTGCACCGGGTCTGTGCCTGCCGAGCGCGGCCGCCACGGCCATCTGGCTGGGGAAAACGGTATATCCCTGCACCTGCTGCCCCACTCCGCGCTCTATGTCGGATGCAATAAACAGCGGTACCCTGGACAGGGACTGGAGTTCTGCAATAAATCCCCCTGTCTCATACCTGCTGCCGCCGAAGAGGATGAACCCACCGATGCCTTTGCGGACAAGTTCAGCACAGTGCTGCCGGTATGAGGCCGAGGAGAGCCTTTCCCCGTCGAGCCTGCTGATGATCAGTTGATAGAATTTTTTATCAGGCCGACCCATGAAACATTATAAACAACTCCGCCTTTTATCTGTAGATTTGTGGTAAAATTTTACAATAATATCCGGCCTATGAAAATTCTTGCACTGGAAACCTCTACATTGACCGGCGGTATCGCAATTGCAGACAACAGCCTGGGACTCATTGCCGAAGTCAGGGTAAATGTCAGGATAGCGCATGCCGAGAGACTGATGCCGTCCGTTGAATGGCTTCTGAAGGCATCCGGCACCGGCATACACGAGATCGACGCATTTGCGGTTTCCATAGGCCCGGGCTCTTTCACCGGCCTGAGGATCGGTCTCAGCACTGTCAAGGGTCTTTCCTATGCAACGGATAAACCGGTTGTGCCTGTGCCCACCCTTGATGCCTTTGCAATGAGCCTGCCCTTCTGTTCATACGTGATATGCCCGATGCTGGATGCAAGAAAAAACGAGGTCTATGCAGCTCTGTACAGGTGGGAAGACAATGTGTGCAGAAAGATAATGCCTGAGGCCGCAATAAATCCACGGGAATTGCTGCACCGGTTTGACGGGCCGGTTGTCGTCATGGGAGACGGGGCGGAAACCTACAGGGGGCTTATTAAAGACGTCCTTAAGGACAAGGCGGTTTTTGCGCCTGCATCGAGGATGTCGCCGTCCGCCTCAACCGTGGCGGAGGCGGCCTTTGAAAGACTGGGACAGGGCATTACCGCGGATATCGCGACCCTTGCGCCTTTTTATGTTAGAAAGTCCGAGGCGGAGATTAATTGGAAGGGATAGTAATCAGGGAGATGTCCTACAATGACCTTCCGGAGGTCATCGCCATAGAGAACCGCTGTTACTCCACACCCTGGACCGCAAACTCATTCAGCGGCAACGACAGGGCCATCCTGAAGGTTGCCGTGCTGGATGACCGGATCGTGGGCTATGTATGCATACGCACCATACTCGATGAGACACACCTTCTGAATATCTCGGTCATGCCCGAGTTCAGGCGGATGGGCATTGCAAGCATGCTTATGTTTAATATACTGCAGGCATTGAGACAGTTGAATCCCTGTACAAAGCTCGTGCTTGAAGTAAGAGAGTCAAACGCTGCAGCAGCAGGGCTTTATAAAAAATTCGGATTTCATGTAACGGGGCAGGCGGAAGGGGTATTACAAAAAACCGGACGAGGATGCACTTGTAATGGAGTTGGATATGAGTTCCGACATGACGTGAAGCGCCTTCCACCCCTTGTTTTTTTCTTCCAGAAATGCTATTCTCATTTTAGTTTTTTTCTGTTATCCTTTGCTGTTATGAGACAAGAGTGGGTCTTCCCACTCTTTTGTTTTTATAACCTTAACGTTGCATAAACAGGCAGGAGAGCCTGCCGTAAAACCTTTATAAAGCGATGGGATATTTGGAAATAACTCTTTATTGCTGGAAGTAACGGAGAGTGAAATTGCAAAAGATGTCAATATACTGTGCAGAGTATTTCCTGAAGGGATCGCAGATAAAGCTTTTCCGGCAGGCTCTCCTGCCCGCTGGCGGTATTTTTAGGCCACTGTTAAGGATAAATGAATATAGAACAAACAGAGAATAAAATCAGGGAAATAATAGAACCAGTGATAAGTGCCCTTGGTGTAGAGCTTGATGATATAGAGTTTAAAAAAATGCGGGGAAAGGCGCTCCTGAGGGTCTTCATTGAAAAAGAGGGCGGGGTCACGATTGATGACTGCGAGGCTGTCAGCCGGGAGATAGAGGCAGTGCTTGATGTGGAGGACCCCATACCGTGCGCCTATGTCCTTGAGGTATCCTCCCCGGGACTTGACAGGCCCCTGAGGAGCACGAAGGATTTTAGACGGTTTTCCGGGAAAACCGTGAGAGTCGTCACGCGTGACCCGGTGGAGGGGCAGACCTTCTTTATCGGCAGGCTCGTTGAGGCGGGTGATGAGGAAATATCACTCCTGTTGCCGGAGAAGCGGAAGGTCACCATACCTTATGGAAACATTTCAAGGGCAAGACTGGAGGTGGAGGTATAAATGAACCGTGAGCTTATTCATATCATTGAACAGATGAGCAAGG
>JAADFS010000168.1 GCA_013152795.1 Deferribacteres bacterium | reverse complement strand
GCGTTTCAGCGCGCTTCCGAGGGCCTCGGCGGCCTTTTGCTCATCCCTGTGCGCGCCGCCGAGCGGCTCCGGGATTATCTCGTCAATCACACCGAGGGCGAGAATATCCTGCGCGGTCAGTTTCAGGGCCTCGGATGCCCGCGCGTACTCCGCCGGTCCCACGGAGTTGCTGTTTTTCTTCCACAGTATGGCCGCACATCCCTCGGGTGAGATTACGGAATAGACTGAATGCTCAAGCATGAGTATCCTGTCACCCACTGAAAGCGCAAGCGCCCCCCCGCTGCCGCCTTCCCCGATGATGACCGGTATTATGGGAATCTTTAATCTGAACATTTCAAGGAGATTCCTCGCGATCGCCTCTGACTGTCCCCTTTCTTCCGCGCCTATCCCGGGATACGCGCCGGGGGTATCGATGAATGTGATAACCGGATTTCCGAATCTCTCCGCAAGCTTCATTATCCTGAGGGCCTTCCTGTAGCCTTCGGGATGGGGCTGGCCGAAGTTTCTTTCAATCCTCTCTTTCGTGCCCCGCCCCTTCTGGTGGCCGATGACGGCGACAGGGACGCCCTGGAACCTTGCAAAGCCCGCCACAATGGCAGGGTCGTCCGCGAATCTCCTGTCACCATGCAGTTCGATGAAGTCTTCCATCAGCAGCCTTATGTAGTCGAGTGTGTACGGCCTGTCGGGATGGCGCGCAATCATGGTCTTCTGCCAGGGTGTGATCTTTGAAAAAATATCCGCCCTCAGGTCCTGCGCAAGCTTTTTGATCTCGGTTGTTATGTTCATGTCCCTGCCGTCGGCAAGGCGCCTGAGCTCCTCTATCTTGTTCTCAAGCTCTGCAACAGGTCTTTCAAAATCAAGATAATAATGCATATACGCTCCATAAAAATGAATAATGAACAATGAATAATGAATAATTAAGGAAGTTTGATTTATTAAATTTCAAATTACTTCCCTTCTCTTTAAAACCCTTCAACTCTTGAACCCCTGAACCCTGAACTTTTAACTCAACCTCGCCGCTCCCTTTCCCAGGAGCTTTTCCGCCTCTGCCAGCATCTCCTCCGAAGGGGCCACGTGCCTGTTTGTCGACAGCACTGTCTCCCATTGCCCGGGTGAGATTATCTTCAGGTAGACAGGGCAGCCCCCTGAATATTTCGAGAGTATCTCCTCGAGTTTCGGGAGGGTCTCCGGTCCGGTACTATTATACATTGAAATGACCAGGGATTTATATTCCGGCTCCTGCGTGCGCCGGCGCGGCTTCCTGCGGGCATTGGCGGAGCGTTTCTTCGCGGTGCGCTCCGCCGCGGCTGATTTTATTTCACTCAACTGCGTGCTGTCGTCAATTGAGGCTATCTTGTGCGCGACTATTTTTAATCCCTTGTCAGTGCTGTCCGTGTAGCCGGAGACGACCACAGGCGTATCCTGTGATATTATGTCCCTCGCTTCTGAGAAGGTCTCGGGAAATGCAATGACTTCAACAGTGCCGTAAAGGTCCTCCACCGTAACATAGCCCATGAGATCGCCTTTCTTGGTCTGAACCTTCTTGAACTCCCTGACGATCCCGCCGATGAGCACATCCTGCCGGTCGTGTATTTCCTGGAGGTCGGCGGTGGATGTCACGGAAAGCTCCGCCAGCTTGTCCCTGTAGCCGTTGAGCGGATGCCCGGTGATATAGAATCCGAGGGCCTCTTTCTCCATTGCCAGCCGGTGGGAATCAGGCCATTCCTCCACATCCGGCATCTGCCGGGGCGACGGCTCGTGTATCTCGAACATGCTCGCCTGCCCGATGTCCTGCTCTTTCTGAAACCGGCCGGCAGCATCCATGACAGCCGGCAGCGCGGCCCACAACTGCGCCCTCTTGCCCATGCCGTCCATTGCGCCTGCCTTGATGAGGCTTTCTATGACCTTTTTGTTTACCCTCCGGGTGTCTATTCGCGAACAGAAATCAAACAGGGAATCAAATTTCCTGGTCGTGCCCGCCTCTATTATTGCATCAATGGCCGAGCCTCCCACGCCCTTTACGGCCTCAAGGCCGAAGCGTATGGAATTGCCGGTGACCCTGAACTCCCTTGTGCTTTCATTAATATCAGGCGGGAGTATCTCGATGCCCATCTCCTTGCATTCATTGATGAAAGTCACCACCTTGGCGGTATTGTCCATGTCCGCGCTAAGGGATGCGGCCATAAATTCCACCGGGTAGTGGGCCTTCAGGTACGCGGTCCTGTATGCTATGAGGGCATAGGCCGCGGAATGCGATTTATTGAAGCCGTACTGGGCGAACTGCAGTATCAGGTTAAAGAGGGTCTCGGCCTTTTTCCGGGATATCTTGTTGGCCATGACACCGTCTATGAATGTATTCTTGAGCTTCTCCATCTCCTCGGGGTTCTTGCCGCCCATTGCCTTTCTCAGGATATCGGCCTGCCCGAGGCTGAAGCCCGCAAGCTTGTGAGCCACATCCATGACCTGCTCCTGGTAGAGGATAATCCCGTGTGTCTCCCGGAGTATCTCGTTTAACTTCGGCAGCCCGAGCTTGGCAAGCGAGCCGGTCGGCTTTGCCCCGGCATCAGACGACCTGGCGTTTTTCCCTTCGATATATTCGTCGACCATGCCGCTGCCGAGCGGGCCCGGCCTGTACAGCGCGACAAGCGCGATCAGGTCCTCGAACTCCTCGGGCGCCAGCCGTGTCAGCAGGTCCTTCATGCCGGAGCTTTCAAGCTGGAACACCCCCGCCGTCCTGGCGCTGCTCAGCAGGGCATAGGTGTCCCTGTCGTCAAGCGGGATGGCCTCAATGGAAAAAGGCGTGTAATCCCCGCCGCTTTCCTGTTGCCGGGTGCTGTTGATGATCTTCTCGGCCTTGTCGATGATGGTGAGGGTTTTAAGCCCGAGAAAATCAAATTTCAGCAGGCCGAGCTTTTTAATGGCATCCATATCGAACTGGGTCGTGACCGCATCGTCATTGGGGGCCTTGTACAGGGGCAGGAAGTCGGTAAGCGGCTCCGGCGATATCACGATCCCCGCGGCATGGGTCGATGCGTGCCTGGCGATGCCTTCGAGCCTCCGGGCTATATCTATAAGCTCCCTGATCTCCTGCCTGGTCTCGTACATCTCTTTGAGTTTCGGCTCCATATCAATGGCGGATTTCAAGGTGATCTTCGGGACAAAGGGCACGAGCTTGGCCACCCTGTCCACCTCTGCGTAGGGGATGTTCATGGCCCTTCCCACATCCCTGATAACGGCCCGCGCCTGCATGGTGCCGAATGTTATTATCTGGGCCACACGGTCTCTCCCGTACTTGTCCGCCACATACTCGATCACCTCGCCGCGCCTGTCCATGCAAAAGTCCACGTCAATATCAGGCATGCTCACCCTTTCGGGGTTGAGGAACCTTTCAAACAGCAGGCCGTATCTGATGGGGTCTATGTCCGTTATATCCAGGCCGTATGCCGCCAGGCTTCCGGCGGCGGAGCCCCTTCCCGGGCCTACGGGTATGTCCCTGCTCTTGGCGTAGTGGATAAAGTCCCAGACAATAAGGAAATACGAGGAAAAGCCCATCTTGGCGATCATGCGGAGTTCCCTGTCGAGCCTCTCCCTGTAGGCGGGGGGTATGGTGCCGTTGAGCTTCTTTTTAAGCCCCTCGACCGCGAGCTTTTCGAGATACCTGTTCAGATCCTCTCCTCCGGGGACCTCGTATACAGGCAGCCGGAACTCGTCGAACCTGAAATCGAGATTGCATCTCTCGGCGATCCTTCTCGTATTTTCGACAGCCTCGGGAATCTCTCCGAATGCCTCCATCATCTCCTGCGGGCTCTTGAAATAAAAGGAGTCCGCGGAGAATTTCATCCTGTCGCTGTCATTAAGCGTCTTGCCGGTCTGAATGCACAGCAGCACTTCATGCGCCTTTGCATCCTCCCTGTCAAGGTAGTGGCAGTCGTTTGTCGCAACAAGGCCTATATGGAGGTCCCGGCTCAACTCGACAAGCTGCCTGTTGATCTCCTCCTGTTCGGGCAGTTCATTCGCCTGTATCTCGAGGTAGAAGTTTTCAGGTCCGAGGATGTGCCGGTAGCTGAGCGCAGCCTCCCTTGCCCTGTCGAGCATCCCTGCCGCAAGGTAAAACGGTATCTCCCCCTTCAGACACGCGGAAAGCCCTATAAGTCCGCCGCTGTACTGGGCAAGCAGGTCCTTGTCGATACGGGGCTTGTAGTAGAAGCCGTCGAGGTACGCCTTGCTTACGAGGCGCGTGAGGTTCCTGTAGCCGTCAAGGTCCCTGCACAGGAGGATCAGGTGAAACGGCTTCTCGCCCGCGCCGTTTGCACCGCCTTTTTTCGTGTGGTCATCCGGGGCCACGTACACCTCGCAGCCGATTATGGGCTTGAGGCCCGCCTTTGAGACCTTTTTATAGAAATCTATCGCCCCGAACAGGTTCCCGTGGTCGGTCAGGGCGAGTGCCGGGAGATTGTACTGAATGGCCCTGCTGATCAGGTCATCGATCCTGATGGCACCGTCAAGAAGCAGGCTGTATTCAGTGTGAAGATGAAGAGGGACATAACCGGAATGCATGGAAAATTTTATAATATTGCCGGAATCTTAGTCAAACCTTACTGTTCTGTCTGTTTCCTCCTGTCGACCACTTTGTATAATCTCATATCCAGTACCCTTGTGGATGTGTCTCCCTGCGCGGTTAATGGAGTGAAAACCTGTACTGCCTTTGTCTCCGGAACGGTAATATTCGCCTTGAGAGTGAGCCTGCCTTCACCCTTTGTTATCGGCTTACTCACGACCCCGATAGGTGGATATCCAAATTCGCCCCTTTGTATCACCAGTGAAATAGACCCCCTGTCTTCCTTGAAGGAATATTCCACAGTGGTTTCAATATCATAATTTTCCCCCACATACAATGCAGTGGACAGATCCGGGGAAATGGATATTATACGTACACTATGAACCTCAGAAGTCCATTTTTCCCTGTAAGCCTGTCTTGCAGTACCAGTACATCCTGTAACGAATACTAATAATAGTGCTGCAAAAACTACATATCTTGACTTCGTAACATCCCTGTCTCTCATTTTCCCCTCCCTGTCACATTCTCTACACAGAGCTGTAGACCTCTGTTGTTTTTTATTTACCACATAATGACTGCTTTGTAAATTATCCTTACAGTGGCATAAAATACTGTTATCGGAGCAGAGGGAGGAGCCTCCCAAATTTCCGTGGATCGTGTCCGTTGTCGTGACCGTAAACAGAAAAACGGACACGGTTAACCGACACGAAGAACGGTCTTTTCCCCGTTACCGGTTCACCGGTAATCTTCCCGTATTGGATACCAGGCATCAACTGCTTTAGCGGGTTTATCCTGAACTCTCGCACCGTGTTCCTGATCGGGAGGAATTACAACCCCCTCGCCGGCCCTTAAAATCCTTGTCACTCCCTCAAGTGTAAATTCCATTTCGCCTTCAATAATATATGTAATCTGTTCATGCGGATGTTTGTGAAACGGGATCACCGCATCCGGCTCAAAATCAAAAAAGGTCATCATGGTCTTCTCACCTGATACTGATTTCAGTGTAATGCCTTCAAGAACCTGTTTTGCAGGCAAGTTGTTTTCTCTGAAAAAGCTCACGGTTCCATCAATACCCTCTTTTCCGAATTCCTTCATTTCCACATCGATAAAACAATCGATGATGTTTCTGTATATCTTTTCGGCAATCTCCGGGTCAAGGCCTTCTTTGACGGCAATTTGTTTTATTTTACTTATTACCTTCTCAACACGTTCCTGATCCCTGACGGCAGACGCTGACTCTTTTAACTTGCCGGCTTCGCTTACCAGGGCGCTCCTTTGGGAGAGCAGTTTTATTATATCTGCGTCAATTCTGTCTATCCCGCTTCTGATCTCATTTAAATCCATATCCATCCTCCATACAGGTATATTTCATATCACAACCTTACAGTGGCATAAAAACCTCCCCTGCGGGCAAGGGAGGCTGGCGGAAAAACTTTATCTGCGATACCTTCAGGAAATACTTCGGACGCACATTCAAAGTAACCCCTCCCAACCTCCCCTTGACTTAAGGGGAGGGGGAAAAATCTCCCCTCTTAGATTAAGAGGGGCCGGGGGAGTTATCCAATCGGTTAACTCCTGTAATAAAGACTTATTTCCAAAATCCCATTACCCTATAACAGTTCCGCCGGAACTTTGAATCCAGAACCCGCAACCCGGACCTCTCCTGCCCTTTTATGCAACATTAAAAGGTTAAGTTCATTTCCTGCGCAGGCTCTTTACGGCATATCTCACAAGCTCGGAAAAATAGGCGGCGCCGACCCTGAGCACCTCTTCATCAAAATCAAAGTTCGGGCTGTGGGAGGATATCTTTTCGTGCCCTTCCCTTGCAGCTCCCAACCTGACAAAACACCCCGGCACATTCTGCAGGTAAAACGAAAAATCCTCACCCCCGAGACTCGGCAGGTCGAGCATGACGGCCCTGTCCCTGCCCGCGAGTTTCTCCGCGACGTGCCTTGCCATGTCGCAGGCGGTCTCTTCATTTATAATCGGCGGATAGCCGGGTTTGTGATTGAACTTTACATCCGCGTCATAAAGTATCGAGAGGGAGGAGGCCAGCTTCCTGATCTTGTCCACCATCTGGTTCCTTACCGATTCATCGGTGGTCCGGATGGTTCCTTTTAACACCGCTTTCTCGGCAACCGCATTATATACGGTCCCTGCCCTGAGATAGCCTATGGTCAGCACCGCAGGGTGAAGCGGGTCTATCTCCCTTGAGATTATCGTCTGGAGGCTTGTCACCATCTGGCTTGCAATCAGCACCGCGTCTATGGTTTCGTGGGGCCTTGCAGCGTGTCCCCCCTTGCCGGTGATCCTTATGTCAAAGGCATCAGTGTATGCCGTATGCACTCCGGCCTTGATGCATATATCGCCCACCTCGTAATGCCTTTCTATATGGCCTCCGAAGATCATGTCCACCCCGTCAAGAACGCCTTCCTCAATCATGGGCCTTGCACCGCCTTCGCCTTCTTCCGCGGGCTGAAATATGAAGACCGCATTCCCGTCGGGCGGATTCTCCTTCAGAAGCGCCGCTGCACCCAGGACCATCGCCACGTGGCCGTCATGCCCGCATGCGTGCATGACCCCCTGGTTCCTTGAAGAAAACGGAAGGCCGGTGTCCTCGGTTATCGGAAGGGCGTCCATATCCGCGCGCAGGGCTATGGTCGGGGCCTTTTCGTCAATCAGCAGCTTGCCCACCACCCCTGTGCGCGCCACACCAGTCCTGTGCTGGATACCGAGTTTCTTCAGGTTCTTTGATATCAATTCAGCCGTTTTTTCTTCCTTGAAGGCCAGCTCAGGCCACTGGTGAATCGCGCGCCTGATGTCGCGCATCCATTCAAACAGCTCGTCATTTACGATCTTCTTAATCCTGTTCACCGGATAAGACCCCTCTCAACCTGACAGTGGCATAAAATATGCCGGGAAAGCTTTATCTGCGATTTCTTCAGGGGGAACAGGATTTCTTTCTGCACCCTGACAACTGCACCCTCTGCAATAATAATCCCATTGCCTTCCAACCGTTGAACCCGCAACTCTCCTGCCCCTTTATTCCCCATCCATGTTATTCCTCTATATCAAGTTTAATATACAGCTCTTTCAGTTGCCTTGCATCGACTTCAGAGGGTGCATTGCTGAGCGGGCATACCGCCTTCTGGGTCTTGGGAAATGCAATAACATCCCTTATCGACCGGGCGCCTGCCAGTATCATGACCAGCCTGTCAAGCCCCAGGGCAATGCCGCCGTGAGGGGGCGCGCCGTACTGCAGGGCGTCAAGCAGGAAGCCGAATTTGGCCCTGGCCTCCTCAGGGCTTATGTTCAGCAGTTGAAACATCCTGGCCTGCACGTCTTGCTTGTGGATACGGATGCTCCCGCCGCCGATCTCACAGCCGTTGAGCACTATGTCATATGCCTGTGCCCTGATCTCCCGGAGGCTGTCCGTGCCTTCAGCGTCTTCCGCAAAAAATTTATCCAGGTCTTCTTCATCCGGTGCCGTAAACGGGTGGTGCATGGCCTCATACCGCCTTTCCTCATCGTTCCACTCAAACAGCGGGAAGTCCGTTATCCAGGCGAACCTGTAGACACCGTCGCTGACAAGTCCAAGCCTCCGGCCCATCTCGTTCCTCAGCCTCGCAAGGCAATCATTGGCAACATCCTCTTTATCGGCGACAAACAGAAGCAGGTCCCCTTCCCCCGCCTCAAGCCTCTGTGCAAGGCTCCGCAGTGTCTGCTCCCCGAAAAACTTTGCTATCGGGGATTCAAAACCGTCTCTGACCTTTATCCAGGCCAGCCCCTTTGCACCGTAGCCCTGCACCTCCTTTGTAAGGTCATCAAGTTCCTTCCGTGAATAGCCGGCCAGCCCTTTTGCATTGATTCCCTTTACTATCCCCCCGCGTGACAGGGTATCGAGAAACACCCTGAAAGAGGACTCTTTTACAATATCGCCGACGTCTTTCAGTTCGAGCCCGAACCTCAGGTCAGGCTTGTCGCTGCCGTACCGCTGCATTGCATCATCATAGGTCAGCCTCTGAAAGGGTTCCGCAAGTTCCACTCCGTTTGTATCTTTAAAGACCTTTTTGATCATGTCCTCAACAAGCCCCATGATATCTTCCTTTTTCACAAAGGACATCTCCAGGTCGACCTGTGTGAACTCAGGCTGCCTGTCGGCCCTGAGGTCTTCATCCCTGAAGCATTTCACGATCTGGTAGTATCTCTCCATACCCGATATCATGAGTATCTGTTTGAAAATCTGCGGCGACTGGGGCAGTGCAAAGAAGTGCCCCGGATTCGTCCTGCTGGGCACGAGGTAATCCCTTGCGCCCTCCGGTGTGCTCTTTGTCAGTACAGGGGTCTCTATCTCCAGGAATCCCCGGGAATCGAGATATTCGCGGAAGGCCTTCACCGCCCTGTGCCTGACAATGAAGTTCCGCTGGATTACAGGCCTCCTGAGGTCGAGATACCTGTGCCTGTAGCGGAGTGACTCCGATGCCTCGGTCTCGTCCTCGATCACAAAAGGAAGCGGCCTGCATTCATTCAGGACAGTCAGTTTTTCCGCCACCACTTCAATCTGACCGGTGGGAATGGAGGGGTTCTCCGTTCCTTCGGGTCTCTTCCTTACCTCTCCCTCCACCTGGATGACGAATTCATTCCTTATCCTGTGCGCCGCCCTGTGAATGTCGGCATCCACTTCAGGGCTGAACACTATCTGTACAATTCCGCTCCGGTCCCTGAGGTCGATAAACACCACACCGCCGTGGTCGCGCCACTTGTTGGCCCACCCGGCCATGACGACCCTTTCATTTCACCTATGTTTTTCTCCGTAAGCTCACCGCATGAATGTGTTCTCATTATTTCGCCTCGCTTCTTAATTTTTATTTTACATTAATCCTTACAGTTGCACTAAAATATGCCGGAAAAGCTTCATCTGCGATTCCTTCCCCCTACCCCCCTCCCCAGGGGAGGGGGAACTTGTTTCTTCCTGAACTCAGAACTCAGAACTCAGAACTCAGAACTTTGAACTTTGAACTTTGAACTTTGAACCCGCAACCTGCAACCCGCAACCCGCCTTCCCCCTTTATGCAACATTCGTTTCGTCTCCTTTTTCAGTCTCTTGACCTCTTCGGGTGTAAGATAACGGAATTCCCCGGGCTTGAGACTGCCCAGTTCAAGCCCGTTGATCCTTGTCCTTATCAGTTTTATGACAGGATGCCCCACCCTTTCGAGCATCCGCCTTACCTGCCTCTTCCTGCCCTCATAAATTGTTATCTCTATCCATGAATTGGCCTTTGCCTTCTTTATCCTTCTGACTTTTGCAGGCGCGGTGATGCCGTCTTCAAGCTTTATGCCCCTTTCGAGCTTCTGTATATCCCTGTCTTCGAGGAAGCCGTCTATCTTTACACGGTATGTCTTGGGTATCCTGTGTTTCGGATGCAGTACGGCGTTTGCCAGTTCGCCGTCGTTGGTCAGGATAAGAAGTCCCTCTGAGTTGAAGTCCAGCCTGCCCACAGGAAAGACCCTGGCCTTGACGCGTTTCAGGTAGTCCCTTATAGTGGGCCTTCCCTCGGGGTCCTCCATGGCCGTCAGGCACTTCACAGGTTTATTGAACATGAGGTAAACCCTCGGACCTGTGGGGCGTATCAGCTTGCCTTTGACCTTGATGTGGTCCCTCTCAGGGTCGGCCTTCATGCCGAGAACCGCCGGCACGCCGTTGACAGTCACCAGCCCCTCGAGAATCAGCTCCTCGGCCTTTCTCCTTGAGGCGATACCGCATCTTGATATTATTTTCTGAATCCGTTCTTCCATTTTCCGTGATTCGTGTCCGTTGTTCGTGACCGTAAAAGACAAAGAATAAAAAAGTTGAACCCGCAACCCGGAACTTTCCTGCCCGGTTATGCAAGGTTAAATCATTCAAATGCCATTAATATTATCATAAACAGAAGGTAATAACCTTTACAGCGGCATAAACAGAGGGGGCAGGAGAAACATAAAATTTCATTCTGCACCCTATTCTGTTAAAATCCATCGCCTTATAGCCGTTGAACCCGCAACCCGGAACTCCCCTGCCTGTTCATGCCACATTAAGGTTAAGTTAAGGTTGACAAATACTATATCATATAGTATTTTCATATGTACTTTTGTACTCTGAAAAGTATTTTCGGCGATTCCCTCTTTTCTTACCCCGGCGGCAGGTGCAAAAGGTTCAGCTTTGATACAGACGGAGCACGTGTGCCGGTCTCTGTCCCTTCCATGTGAATGTAACACGCTATGAGGAACGCGGAACTTAAAGAAAAGGAAATGAAATGGACCTGGCTGCTCTTTTCTTTTCAGGGCCGGATCAGCAGGAAACCCTACTGGATTTTCAATCTTATAATCCTGTTCGGCTGGATGGTGCTCGGTTTGTTCACGGAAGTCTCCCCTGAGATCGACCAGATCAGCAGGCCGCAGTTGATGTTCATGCTCTGGATACTCTGGCCAAGCCTCGCCGTACAGGCCAAGCGCTGGCATGACCGGAACAAATCGGCATGGTGGATACTGATAAACTTCATACCGCTCATCGGGCCTCTCTGGGCGCTTATCGAAAACGGCTTCCTGCCCGGCACCCCCGGTCCCAACAGGTTCGGGCCTCCCTTTAGATAAGCTGCGGGATTTCAGTCAAGCACGTTGTCAGGCACTTTCTTTTCGACAATCACGGGCTTTACGGTCGATGAAACAATCTCTTTTGTATTATTGACCCTCAGTTCATTAAAGAGGATGTCGAATTTCTCCCCGAGCTCCTTCATGATCGGCCCCTTGACGTCAGACGGCAGGTCCCACCACTTCTGCTTTAAGGGCCCGAAGCCTTTCTTGCGGGTCTTGTAGATAAACTGCTCCTCTGTCTGGCCCTCTTTTTTCTCATTTGCAAAGTTTTCCTTTATGTACCTGTAGACCTCCTCCCTGAATGCAGCGGGCAGTGCGGGGTTGTCGTACATTATGTTCTGAAAACCCGTTGCAAGGTGGACCTCGGAAGTGGTTGTCTCGGGAAAATGGTGAAACGCCTCGTCAGGCAGCGTGGATGCGCCGTGCTGGACAGCCCCTGAGAGGCCGTATTCCTTTCTCGCCACCTCGGAGAGCTTTCTCAGCGTGTCAAAATCTATCTTTACCTGTGCAAGCGAGCCGTCCGGCAGCACAACGCCCCCGTGAGACGTGCCTGTCTGAACGCTCATCTTGCTCACGCCCTTGCCTGCCTTGAATATCTCGTTGAAACCGTCAAGATACGCCCTGAGCTCTTCGGGGGTGCTGTTCTTACCGCCTATCTCCCCTATTTCCCCGCCTATGGATACGGTGATACCCTCAGGCTCGATCTCGCGTATGTATGTTGCAAGGGCTGCCGCGGCCTCGAAGTTCGGCCTCTGCTCTTCCTTGATGTCTTTTTTGTCGAGGTCTACAAGCGTGGATGTATCAAGGTCAATGTTGTAGAACTCGGCGTCGATGGCCTCCCTGATAAGTCCCTTCACATACTCCATCTCGGGCTTGGGGTCGGCCAGGTAGTATTTTCTTACAAGCTGGAAGTGGTCTCCCTGAATAAACACCGGCCCCGTGAAGCCTTCCTTTACCGCAGCCGCCAGAACAGCGGCGGAATACTCGAGGGGTCTCTGTTTTGTATAGCCTATCTCCGAGCGCGCTATCTCGAATATCAGGGCCCCGATATTCTTTTCCAGGGCCTTTCTGAAAATAACCTTTGCCGTGTCATAGGTCAGGCCCCTGATATTTATTGCAGGCACTGTAAAGCCGGGATAATTCCTGCCCATCTCTTCATAGAGAGCCTGAATCGATGCAGGCACGGCCCCCATCTGCTTGGCTATTTCGATTACGAGTCTCTGCAGTCCCTTTCTCTTTTCTTCATCGGGATTGAAAACCGCCTCATAGATGAGCCCGTCCATAAGGGCCCTTACCGAGTCACTGTTGTCAATCTGAACCCTGCCGTTGCTGATAGTGATGCAATCTCTGAGTTTTGCCAGTATTTCCGCCATGTTACCTCCTTTACCTTTACAGTGGCTGAAGATTCCCGCCGGCTGGCACGAAAGCCTGCCGGAAAAGCTTTATCTGCAATACCTTTTTATGCACTATTGAATGATGCCTGTTCGTTTTCGTACAGAACCTTCACTCTTCTGATATTTTCGATATTCATCAGGAGAGCAATGACAAGAAGAATTAAAAAGGGCTGATTGATCAAGGCGCCGATAAATATGAGGAACACCCTGACATCCCGTCCCATCCTGAAGTAATGCCTGCCCTCACCGAGCCTTTTCTTCATGAAACCATCATACTTGTCGGCCGTGTAACTGTTCATGAAGGCACCTATAACAGCCATAAACCCGATAAAGAGAGTGAGGAAATCCCTGCTCTCATAATAGGCATGCCAGGTCAGGCCGAAGAGCATGAGTGCATCCGCATACCTGTCCAGCACAGCATCAAACCACCCCCCGAAATCACTTCCGCAGTGTTTCAGCCGCGCCACCTCGCCGTCACAGCCGTCGATAACGGATGATGCCTGCGCGATCAGCGCGCCGATAACCAGGGGCACGTACCCGCTCATAAAGAAAAACGCCGCTGCGGCCATGGAAAGCACAAAGGAAATGACTGATATCTGGTTCGGCGTGATGCGGGTTTGTACGAGATACTCTGTAAGCCTCATTGACAGGGGCCTGTTAAGGTATCTTGAAACAGGCCCGTCAGAGGATTTTTGCAATTTCTCCATCAGGTGCCTTTCGGCCTTGCGGAAGGCGGCTTCGTCGTCTATATCTATCCAGAAGCCGCCATCGATATCAAACGCCCTGGCCTTGCCCTCCCGGGCAAGCACCCTTATCCCCCCGGACAAAGAGTCATCATTATCCTGTGCAATGCTCGTCTCAATCGCTGAAAAAATCGCGGGGGAACAGAGGAATATACCGGTATCGTAAGCATTGTACTGCGTGATATGCTTCCCGATATCGACGACCTTGCTGTTTTTTACAGCGACCTTTGTGACATCGTCGATGTCAACGAGGCTGTTTGCACTGGTACGGGAGTCGATCCCTAATATAACCTCGCCTTTCCGTCTCCTTGCACGCTGAAGCCTCCTTATTATTTCCTCATCAAAGAGATGGTCCCCCATCAGCAGCAGGAAATATTCATTCAGCACATCCTTTGCCTTCAGTACCGATATGCCGTTTCCCTTGTCCCATTCGTCGTTTATAACATGGGTGATGCTGATATTCCTGTGCCGGCTGAGGCTGTCGAGAAAGAGCCTCACCTTCTCGCCGTTATAGCCGGTCACAACATAGAAATTCTCTATCCCGCAGTTTTTTGCGGCAAGAATCACCCGTTCAATAATGGGAAGACCCTTAAGTGGGAGGAGAGGCTTGGAATCTCCTTTACCGGACAGTCTGCTTCCTTTGCCTGCCGCAATGATAAGGCACTTTAAAGGCTTTATCAACCTCTTCCCCTCGTGATGAGTTCCTCGGAGACCTTACCGGTAGGTTCATCCTTGAAGCCGTTGTCAGCGACCACTCCTTCGATATCCTGGCCGGCGATGAATTCCTCGGTCATCTTGTACGCTATATCATCGGTGAACTGGCGGGTGCTTCATGAAGTAAGCGGACGGAGAATGCAGCACGCCGCCCGTGCCCCTGAGGAGTGCGAGCTTGCAGCACCTGATGGCGTCTATCGCAACCCCTGCGGAATTCGGGGAGTCCTCCACCGACAGCCTGAGTTCGAGATTCATGGGTATGTCGCCGAAGAGTTTCCCCTCTATCCGGATGAAACAGATTTTATTGTCTTTCTGCCAAGGCACATAGTCGCTTGGCCCTATATGAATGTTTTCAGCGTCCAGTTTTGTTTCAAGGATTGACTGTACTGCCTCTGTCTTTGATTTCTTCTTGGAGGCAAGCCTGCTCCTGTTGAGCATATTGAGGAAATCGGTGTTCCCTCCTGTGTTCAACTGGTAGGTCCTCTCAATTCTTACACCTCTTTTCTCAAAGAGGTCGGCCAGTGTCCTGTGCGTGATTGTGGCGCCGAGCTGGGCCTTTATGTCATCGCCGATGATGGGCAGGTTCCTCTCTTTGAACCTTGCCGCCCACACAGGGTCGCTCGCAATAAATACAGGCATATTGTTTATAAACCCTATCCCCGCCTCGAGGGCGCATTCCGCATAAAACCTCGCTGCCTGTTCCGAGCCTACGGGGAGGTAGTTGAGCAGCATCTCGGCGCCTGACTCCCTCAGGGTCTCTATTATCTCCGCCTTTGTCGCTTCGGGTCTTTCACTGACGACAAATGTAAACTTCGGGTCGTAGTCCTTCATATGTTCTGAAAAGCCGTCAAGGATTTTTCCCATCCGTACCTTCACACCTGTCTTGGGCATGTTGTCGCAGAAGACCGCCGTGCAATTCGGCAGGGCGAATATAGCCTCATTAACATCCTTGCCGACCTTTCTGCTGTCGATGTCGAATGCTGCCACAACTTCAATGTCATAGGGCTTGTATCCTCCGATATCCCAGTGCATCAGCCCGATGGCATCCGCTGCGGATTTGTTTCTGTAGTACTCCATACCCTGGAGCAACGAACTTGCACAATTACCTAATCCTGCGATAGCAATCTTGATCTTTTCCATAGTAATTCCTCCCTGGCATAGAAATTTTCAGAATAGAATCAACAGACAAAAAGATACAATAATAAAATCATATCAGAAACCGATTAATCTATCAACTGTAAAATGACGCCCCCCGCAACACGGAAAATTCACGGCAGGCAACGGGCAAAAAACCGGGCGGAGGCCCCTGTTTCCATACGGCCGAAGATGTCCTTGTACGCAGCGGGATCAGGCCGCTGATTTTTTTCTTTACAGCGTTGTGCAAATATGTTATAACGGTAATATACAACCGGTAATTCTCCCGCTCATGAGTATACCTTAATGTTGCATAAACGCGACAAGGGAGGCTGCCGTAAAACCTTTATAAAGCGATGGGATATCGGAAGTAACTCTTTATTGCAGGAAATAACGGAGAGTGAAATTCCAAAAGACGTCAATATGCCGTGCGGCGTATTACCTGAAGGTATCGCAGATAAAGCTTTTCCGGCAGCCTCCCTTGCCCGCAGGCGATGTTTTTTTGCCACTGTAAGATATACTTAATGTGGCATAAAGAGGGAGGGGGTTGCGGGTTGCAAGTTCCGGGTTGTGAGTTCAACGGCTATACGGCGATGGAGATACGGTCGAAAATATGGCTTGAGATCAACGGGGAACCCGTCTTCGGCAGCGGCAGGGAGGAACTGCTCCGGGCTGTCGACAGGCTGGGCTCCATCAACAAGGCCGCCCGGGATATTAATTTATCATACAGGAAGGCGTTGAGCTATATACAGTCAATGGAGGAGCGGCTCGGGATCAGGATGGTCGAGAGGAAGGCCGGGGGGCGGCACGGCGGCGGTGCAGTGCTTACAAAAGAGGCAAGGGACTTTTTACGGAAATACACGGCGCTCTGCAAGGGAGTAAACGAGATGATGGACAGGAGATTCAGAAAGGTCTTCGGGGGGAAGGATAATCATGTGTGAGATTCGGGACGACAGGGATACCGCCAATGCCGGCACAAAAACAGTACCGGTGGATGAAGCCGTCGGGATGGTCCTCTGCCATGACATCACGGAGATAAGAGCCGGTGAGTTCAAGGGGCGGGCGTTTAAAAAGGGACACATTGTACGCAGGGAGGATATCGGCCGTCTCAAGCAGCTCGGGAAAGAGCATCTGTTTATCCTTCAGATAAAAGAAGACGAGATGCATGAAAACGATGCTGCATTTGCCATTGCAAAGGCACTTGCCGGCCCCGGTGTCTGTCCGGAGGGAGAGCCCGCTGAAGGGAAAATCAATCTCATAGCCGACAGGGACGGGCTGCTTAAGGTCCGCCGCGATGCCCTGCTTGAATTCAACATGCTCGGGGAGGTCATGTGCGCCACCCTGCACAGCAACTCAGTTGTCAGGAAGGGGCAGGTGGTTGCCGGCACAAGGGCGATACCCCTTGTTGTGAAAAAGGCCGTCATTGAGAAAGCCGTAAGAACAGCGGAAGCCGCCGGAGGTGTCGTAACCGTCAGACAGATGAGAAGGCCCAGGGCCGGGATAGTGATAACCGGCAATGAGGTCTACTACGGAAGGGTCAAAGACGCATTTGAAAAGGTCATAACAGGAAAGATAAAAAACCTCGGCGGGGAGATCACGGGGGTGTATTTTGCACCGGATGACGCAAAATTCATTGAAGGCAGGATCAGGGCACTGGCAGAGGCGGGGGCCGACCTGATAATAACCACAGGCGGCATGTCCGTTGACCCGGATGATGTAACAAGATTTGCCATAAGAAACACCGGCGCGCAGGAGCTCCTGTACGGCTCGCCGGTGCTGCCGGGGGCCATGTTTCTTGTGGCATACTGCGATATTGAACCGGCCGCCGGGCCGATACCCGTTGTCGGCATACCGGCATGCGGCATGTATGCGGCGGTGACCGTGTTTGACCTCATTCTGCCGAGGATACTCGCCGGAGAGAGGATCGGCAGGAGGGAGCTTGCAGAACTCGGCCACGGCGGGCTCTGCCTGAAGTGCAGGAAATGCCGTTATCCCGTGTGTCCGTTCGGGAAATGACGATGAGGGACTCCTTCAACCGCCGCATAGATTATCTCAGGGTATCCATCACGGACAGGTGCAATCTCAAATGCGTCTACTGTATGCCTCCCGGCGGCTTGAGGCACATCCAGGAAGACGAGGTCCTGACCGAT
The DNA here is from genome assembly GCA_013152795.1 of Deferribacteres bacterium. Taxonomy (GTDB): domain Bacteria; phylum Nitrospirota; class Thermodesulfovibrionia; order UBA6902; family UBA6902; genus JAADFS01. The sequence continues at coordinate 3,370 of JAADFS010000168.1, read as the reverse complement.
GAAGAGATCGTGAGGATTGTGCGGATAGCATGCAGGCAGGGGCTCAGAAAGGTGCGCATTACCGGCGGGGAACCCCTCATGAGAAAAAATATCACCGGGCTGGTCTCATCGATCAAGCAGACCGGGGTTCATGACCTCGCCCTCACCACCAATGGGATAATGTTATCCGGGCTTGCGGGAAAACTTAAAAAAGCGGGCCTTGACCGCGTCAACATCAGCCTTGACACAATGGACCCCGCAAGGTACAGGGCGATCACAAACGGCGGCAGTCTCGACCGCGTGTGGAAGGCGGTTGAAGATGCCGCCAGGGCCGGGCTTTCGCCCGTGAAGATAAATGTGGTCCCTGTGCGCGGCCTGAATGACGACGAGATACCGGCCTTTGCATCCCTTACGTTTGAAAATGATTATCATATAAGATTCATTGAGTTTATGCCGGCCGCGTGTGACGGCACATGGAGGAGGGACAGGTGCGTCAGCTCTGCGGAAGTCATGGAAAGGATATCAGCGCTCGGGGCCCTGGAGCGCCTTGAGTTCAGGGGCAGGGGGCCCTCAAGAAATTTCAGGATAAAGGGGGCAAGGGGGGTTATCGGCATTATCAGTCCCCTGAGTGACCATTTCTGCGCCTTCTGCAACAGGCTGAGGCTCACTGCCGACGGCAAGATCAGGCCCTGTCTTTTTTCAGAGATTAAAATTGACATGAAAACTCCAATGAGAAACGGCGCATCCGACAGTGAGATGGAAAAGCTGTTTTGCAAGGCGGTTAAACTGAAGCCGCGCAAACATTTACTCAATGATGATATAACCTCATCCGGCCATTTAAAGGCCATGTCCGAGATCGGGGGGTAGCGCTCCGGGATACCTGACCTAATTATTTGTTTTAATTTGATTTTTTGCGAGCTATAAGTTTTTCTTATAGCCAAGATTTTCTATTTACAAAAAGATTCTTTTTTGATAGTATTCTTTCATGCATCTGAAGGCCGTCCGCAGATACTTTTTGATTTTCCTCTTGTCCGGAGCCCTGATTCCGCTTAACTCCCTTGCGCAGAAGCCGACTGCCAGGACATTCCTTGAGCTGGGCCTGAAGCATAATGAAAACGCAGAGTATTCCGAGGCCATAGACGCACTGAAGTATGCAATCAAGCTCAAGCCCAAATATGCAAGGGCCTATTATCATCTCGGCCGGGCATATTTCGGTCTCCGCAGGTATACAGAGGCCCTCGATGCATACAGAAAGGCGGTAAAGATAAATCCCAGGTATGTGGATGCGCTCTTTGCCCGCGGTGTGCTGGCCACCATGCTCAGCCACTATGATGAGGCAATCGCCTCATTCAAGAAGGTCATCAAGCTCAATCCGAAACACGCAAAGGCGTATTTTGCACTGGGCAATGTATACAGTGAAAAGGAAAACTACCAGCAGGCCGTTAAATTCTACAAAAAGGCCGTACAGCTCAGGCCCCGCAATGCATGCAGCCGCCCGCTACAACCTCGGTGTCTCCTACCTGCAACTGCGGAAGCAGTTGTTGTCACTGGCAAAGAGGGAATACAACGCCCTCAAAAAACTCGACAAAGACCTCGCCGAAGACCTCAAGGAAAAGATAAAGCTCAATTAAAACTACTCGGTTCAGGGTTCAAAGGTTCACGGTTCAGTGGTTGAAGGATTCTAAAGTATAAGACAACCAACCGTTGAACCGTGAACCCGGAACCGTTGAACCTTACTTTTAAAACAAAAGCCTCAGGTTCCTTATCTCATCCCGCGGATGCAGTACCTCTTTCAACCTGCTGTCCGCATAGGTTTCCGTCTTATAAGAATCCTCTCCGAAGCTTACCGTCACCGCACCGTCCCGGTCCGTCCTGAAGATATCCACCCCTGCATCTCCGAGTCTTTCAATCGTCTCGCGGTGGGGGTGCCTGTAGATATTGTTCCTGCCCGCGCTTATCACCGCTGTCCGCGGCCTGACCGTCCTGAGGAACTCTGTGGTGCTCGATGTCCTGCCCCCGTGGTGGGGCACCTTCAGAATATCACTCTCAAGCCGACTGCCCAGGGACGTCAGGTTATCCTCAGCCTCCTCTTCAATGTCCCCGGTAAAGAGCACCGATGTGCCGCCGGATACAATCTTAAGTACAAGGGAATCATTGTTCTGGTTGCATGCTCCGCCCCGCGGCGGGGCAGCACAGAATTCATCGTAGGGATGAAACACGTAGACCTTATATCCTGCGGCCTCGAGAACGTCCCCCCTCTGCAGTATCCTGCGGGGAATCTTGCGGCTTTTTATTTTTTCGAGGAACTTACGGGCCTCATCAGTCACCCTGCCGTTTAACCACACCTCCCCTACATCAAAATTCTCCGCTATATACATAAGCCCCCCGAAATGGTCGGGGTGGGGGTGGCTTGCCACCAGATAGTCGACCTTTCTTATGCCTCTGGACCAGAGATACGGCGCGACGACCATGCGGCCCATGTCAGGCTCATACCTGCCGCCGTCGATCACCATCACCCTCTTGTCCGGCAGCATCACAACGGATGCGTCGCCCTGCCCTACGTCCAGAAAAGTAACCCTCCACCCGCCGTCCGGCAGGTAGGGCATGATTATGTAAATGCACATGACAAGGACAAGCGGCAGAAACCGCCACTTATAATACGCCGGACGCCGCATGATCCCCTCCTCCGGCCTGTTTTTCAGCATGACCACCAGGGAGAGATAATAGAGCACGGTTATGGCAAATGAAGGATTGTGGACGCGCAGACCCGCATATGGAACCATGGAAAACAGCTTTATACCCTTCAGCGTTAAATGCGTGACCGCAGCGGTCATGCCGCCTGCAGGCATCACGGGCAGGTCGAATATAAGGGCAAAGAATCCTGTAAACAATGCGAGCGGAAGGATAATGAAACACACAACCGGTGTTATTATCAGGTTTGTAAGGGGGGCCAGCAGGGGGAACTGTTTGAAATACAGCGCGGCAAGCGGCGCTGTCCCGAGCACGGCAGAGACGGTTATCAGCACCCCTGTCCTTATCTTCTCCGGTATACTCCTGATGCCGGGCAGGGCCGGCCTGTTGTCCTCCGGGTCTCTGCCTCTTTTTTCCAGGACATATCCGATACACAGGACGGCAAGGAATGAGAACTGAAATGACAGATCAAACAGCGCATCCGGCTGCCACAGAAGGATGACAAAGGCGGCGATGGATAAGGAGTTCAGCCACTGCCCCTTCCTTCCGATGAAAAGCGCCAGCATAAAGATAAAGACCATTATCAGCGAGCGGATTGTCGGCACGCTCGCGCCTGAGATCAGGGCATACACGAGCAGGACGGGAAGCGTCACTAAAACAGCCGTCTGTGTCGGCGTGATATATAAAGTCATCCTTGCAA
>JAADFS010000167.1 GCA_013152795.1 Deferribacteres bacterium | reverse complement strand
CCGGATTATTACTCCGCTTAATGACTCAGTACCCGGGAGGCTTGTCTTATGAAAACAGTTTCTGCAGTAATTCGTCCGGTATCCATTCTGCCCGTGTCGCTCCTTGCACTCTGCGGCACCGCCTTTGCGGGTGAGCCGCCGGGAGTGGACACAGGGGACACGGCGTGGATTCTCGTATCCGCGGCCCTGGTGATGCTCATGACCCCGGGACTCGCCCTCTTCTACGGAGGAATGGTGAGGCGCAAGAATATCCTCGGGACACTGATGCACAGCTTTATCGCGATAGCCGTGATCAGCCTGCAGTGGATATTCATCGGTTACTCCCTGTCCTTCGGGCCGGACATCGGCGGCTTTATCGGGGGGCTGGACTGGATAGGGTTACGGGGAGTCGGGCTTGAACCGTCGGCTTATGCCCCCACTGTGCCGCACCTCGCATTCATGATCTACCAGGCCATGTTCGCTGTTATAACCCCCGCGCTTATCAGCGGGGCCTTTGCGGAAAGGATGAAATTCTCGGCATACATTATTTTTATCCTGCTATGGACGACCCTGATATACAACCCTGTCTGCCACTGGATATGGGGCGGTGGATGGATGGGTGACATCGGAGTGCTTGACTTTGCCGGGGGCCTGGTCGTGCACCTTACATCAGGAATCTCCGCCCTGGCGGCGGCGTTATACATAGGAAAGAGAAAGGGCTATCTCGAGGAGGCCATGCCACCGCACAATCTCCCGATGACCGTGCTCGGCGCAGGGCTGCTGTGGTTCGGATGGTTCGGATTCAATGCCGGAAGCGCCCTGTCCTCCGGAGAGCTGAGCACAATGGCCTTTGTCACGACTCATACAGGGGCCGTGGCAGCCACTCTCACCTGGATGATCATGGAGTGGATACACCGCGGAAAGCCGACCATGTTCGGGGCCGCAACAGGTGCAATCGCGGGTCTCGCCACCATCACCCCGGCGGCGGGATTTGTGGGGCCCATGTCCGCACTGGTTATAGGGATTGCAGCAGGCGGTTTATGCTATGCAGCCCTGAACGCCAAAACACGCTTCGGCTACGATGACTCCCTCGACGCATTCGGTGTCCACGGCATAGGCGGCATAATCGGCACCATCGGCGCGGGCCTCTTTGCATCCGCGGCGATCAACGGCGTCAACGGCCTCTTCTTCGGCAACGCGAAACAGCTTGCAATCCAGGTGACCGCGGTAGCCGTGGTGGCGGTCTATTCCTTTGTTGTAAGCCTTGCCATACTGAAGGCGGTCGATATCATTGCAGGCCTGAGGGTCGACAAGGAAAGCGAGATCCAGGGACTTGACATCTCCCAGCACGGCGAGGAGGGTTATTTCCTTTAAGCACATGCAGGCAAGTGCGGCGGCAGGATGCACCCTGTCTACAAAATAGTATCAAGAGCTACATAATTGTACCTGTCTGTGCTGTGGTTTCATTGAAAATCAACATGTTACACCTGGCATGATTTTCGCTATGTGCAATACATGGTCTCGTTGAAGGACAAAGTGGAAGACATGGAGAGGGAGGAAATAATCAAGGCCCTTAAGAAGTGTGACTGGGTCAAGGCACGGGCGGCGAAGTACCTCGGTATCACGGAACGGATGATAGGATACAAAATACAGAAATACAATATCAGGATCAAGAGAAGCGGCTGGAAATAAACCTTAATGTTGCATAAACGGGCAGAGGAGTCTGCCCCGCCGGCGGTATTTTTATGCCACTGTAAGATTAAAGTAAAGTATAATTGACCCTGACGTTGCCATAGACGGAGAAGGGGGGAATAAGCTGATATGAAGGATGCATCTGTTTTAATCATTAAAAACATCACGACCGAAGGCCCGGGCACCATAGAGGACTGCCTGAAGGAAAAGGAGCTGCCGTACAGAATCGTGGAATTCTCAAGATGAGGAGGTCCCCGGCACCGGAGAATACACGCACCTGGTAGTCATGGGAGGCCCCATGGCCGTGTATGAGATGGATGAATACCCCTATTTAAGGAAAGAGACGGAGCTTATAAGGAGTTTTATTGAGAGCGGAAGGGCCGTGTTCGGCGTGTGCCTGGGCGCGCAGATGATCGCCCACGCACTCGGCGCAAGGGTATATCCCGGCGGTACGAAAGAAATAGGCTGGTATAAGGTCGATATAACGCCTGAAGGCATGGAAGACGCCGCGTTCTCAAGCCTTTCAGTCGACAATGCCCCGGTGGCCGAGGTCTTTCAGTGGCACGGAGACACGTTTGACCTGCCGCGGGATGCAGTGAGGATAGCCTCATCGGATGTATACCCGAACCAGGCGTTCAGATACGGCGGCAACGTATACGCCCTGCAGTTTCATATAGAGGTGACCCCCGCCGTGATCAGGGAATGGTTTGAAGGTGAGGAAGGTGTTGACGTGGACGGCATGCTCAGGGAGACGGAGAGGATATATCCTGAATACTACAGGCGGGCCATGAGATTTTATGAAAAATTTTTCTGTTAAAACCCCAGAAAAAAGGGTGCAGGGTGCAGTTGTCAGGGTGCAGAAAGGAAACAAGTCCCCCCTCCCAAGGGGAGGGGGTAGGGGATTAAGCCCCTTAACAAACACCAGGCATTTATAGTAAGATTATCAATCGTTCTGTTCGATTATCAACGGGAATCCGGAAGATAACAAACTCAAAGGAGGTTTATTATGACACCAAAGGACGTACTGACTTTTGCCCAGGAAAACAACGTGGTAATGGTGGATTTCAAGTTCATCGATTTTCCCGGGGTGTGGCAGCATTTCTCGGTGCCGAGGGATGAGCTGAAGGAAGAGACTTTCGAGGAAGGGGTTGGTTTCGACGGTTCATCCATCAGGGGCTGGCAGGCTATTCATGCCTCGGACATGCTGATCATTCCAGACCCCGAGACAGCAATCCTCGACCCTTTCAGGAAGTATCCCACGCTCAGTCTCATATGCAACATCGTTGATCCCATCACCAAAGAGCCCTACACGCGCGACCCGAGATACATCGCGCAGAAGGCCGTGCAGTTCCTGAAGTCCACGGGAATCGGCGATACCGCATACTTCGGGCCCGAGGCCGAGTTCTTTATCTTCGACGACATCATGTATGACCAGAACGCCCAGAGCGGCTATTATTTCATTGACTCGCGTGAAGGCATCTGGAATTCGGGCAAGGAGGAGAATCCGAACCTCGGCCACAAGCCAAGACACAAGGAGGGATATTTCCCCGTTCCCCCCACTGACAGCCTTGAGGACATCAGGACCGAGATGGTGACCATCATGCAGAAATGCGGAATTCATGTGGAGGCACAGCACCACGAGGTTGCAACAGCAGGTCAGGGAGAGATAGACATGAGATTCTCACCCCTTGTCAAGATGGCCGACAATCTAATGCTATTCAAGTATATCGTCAAGAATGTCGCATTCAAGCACGGAAAGACCGTAACCTTCATGCCCAAGCCCCTCTTTGACGACAACGGCTCGGGAATGCACACGCACCAGAGCATATGGAAAGAGGGCAATCCCGTGTTTGCCGGCAATGAGTATGCGGGGCTCAGCCAGACAGCCCTTTACTACATCGGCGGCATCCTGAAGCATGCAAAGGAGGCCCTTGCCGCACTGACGAACCCCACGACCAACTCTTACAAGAGGCTGGTTCCCGGCTTTGAGGCACCGGTAAACCTTGCATACTCCGCCAGGAACAGGTCTGCGGCGGTGAGAATCCCCATGTACTCGCCTTCACCCAAGGCAAAGAGGGTGGAAGTGAGATTCCCCGACCCTTCATGCAACCCCTATCTCGCATTTGCGGCAATGCTGATGGCAGGTCTTGACGGCATAGAGAACAAGATAGACCCCGGAGAGGCGCTTGACAAAGACCTCTATGACCTTCCGCCCGAGGAGCTTGCAAAGGTCCCGCAGATAGTCGGAAGCCTTGACGAGGCGCTTGACTGCCTCGAGAAGGACCACGAGTTCCTGCTCAAGGGAAACGGAAGACGCGCTCAGCACATGGATCAAGTACAAGAGGGAGAACGAGGTCGACGCCCTGAGGCTCAGGCCGCATCCGTACGAATTCTTCATGTACTACGACATATAGGAAAACAGAAAAGGCCCGGGTTGAAACAATCCGGGCCTTTTTTATTACGAGGTTGAATCGCGGCTCTCCGTGCTGTTATAATTCCCTGCAATGAAAACCCTCCGTCCTTCAGAAACCCACCATACCACTGATGACAACATAGTCAGTCTCAGTCAGAAAAGGCTGCTCCACGCGCTGAAGGTACTGCCCGCAAACTCGATATATTCCCTTGCTCCGAAACACTATGTGTTATGGGGGTTCAATGATTACAAAAACAAGAGGTTGCGGCGCTTCAGGTGGGAAAACGGCTTCAATAAACTGACGGCAACAGTCTACGACGGTGTGAATTGTTCCGTTGATATCACCCTGTCCGGCGATGCCCTCTCGTTTTCATGCGACTGCGATGACTGGTTTGCGGACGCGACCTGCCAGCACGTCATCTGCACCATCATAACGATAAAGAACCTGTTTCAGCCCGAGTCTTTCAGGCACCCGTCACAGGATACAAAGTACAGGAAAGCACTCCATAGGAGCCTCTTCAGCAAGCCGGCCGTGCCCCGGAGCGGCACGCCTTCAGAATTCGCCATTGTCCTTGAACCAACCCCCGGCGGGCTGGACCTACACGTCCTGAGGAACAACAGGCCCGTACATCCATATGCTGCGGGAGTGCCTGAGGAGATTAAATCGCTGATATCAATGCCTCCTTACGGCTCTTTGTATTTCTTCAGGGAATATCTTGCCGCTTACGGCGACAAGTATCCGCTCATCCTGAAGTCGGACAATGGAGAGATGAGGCTTCAGTTCAACAAATCCACCCCGTACTCCTGCAAAACAGAGATAGACGCAAAGGGCAGGTCAGTAACCGTCACGAGACTCTGCTCGGGAAACGACGGCAGGGAGATTCGCAATTATATCATTGCAGAGGATATCATCATTGAGCGGGACACCGGGAAGACGGGTTTCCTGAAAGACAGGAGCGGCTGGGGCCTGTGGCATGAGCTGTTCAGTTTCTCCCGCGACTGGGCACCTGATTACACAGGGGAGCCTGAACCAATGTCATTCACCATGACAGCCGATAAATTCAGGCATATACAGATAGTCTTTCCCTCACCGGCCTCCGGCAAAAAAGTGCCCGACAACATACTGCTCAGGAAAGACGGCAGGGAATGCAGGCCCGTAAAGGCATCTCCCGCCTACAGGCTGGCGGTCTTTCCTGCAGAATATGAAAAAGACATGTTCGAGATACGGGCTGAATGCGATCTCGACGGGCTGATACAGTCGACATCGTTTAATCTCTTCAGTTTTTTTATATCAATAGAGCATGAGGCAAGCAGTTACCTGAGGGCGAACAAGCGCAGGGAGTTCCTGTACAGGGCATTTCTTGACATGCTCCGGGCCCGCACAGTCGCCGGGGGGCGGAAGGCCGTCAACGCCGTCCTGTCTGAAGGGGATTTCAAACGCGCCTCGATAAAGAGAGAGGCCCGGCAGTTCCTGTACCATTACCTCGACGTGTTTCTGAGGAACGAAAAACAGTTGCAGCTTCACAGGGGCGAATGGAAAATATCCCCGGTTGACAAGAAAAAAGAGGCCGTGCTCTACAGAATCCCCTATGAGGTATTCGGCTGGAGGATATTCAGGGATGCTGAAGATCATAATGTAATGTATGTGCCGTCCGGCGACCTCCACGAAAAACTCCCGCTTCTCCACGAGAGGCTGAAGGAGCATGGCGTTGAACTCTTCTTCAGAAACAAGCCGGTGGTCGAATCCAAGTGGGATTTTGCCTTTGATGCAACCAGGAGAAAGGGCATAGACTGGTTTGAGATACGGCCCGAGATCAGGTGCAACGGCGAGCTGATCGACGATTCACAGTGGATGGAGATGCTTGACAACAGGAGAGTCGTGGAAAAGGACGGCACCGTCCGGATACTGGATGCACGCTCGCAGAAGATATTCGACATGATCTCCACGATCTACAAAACGGGGAAGCCCCCGGAAAAAACCGCTCGCGGCAAAAAGGAGATCGTGCAAGTGCCGCGGCTTCAGATACTGGACTGGATAGAGCTCCGCAAAAGCGGCGTGAGGGTCAAGCTACCTCCCGAGGATGAAGAGATAATAGAGCGCCTGAGCAGGTTCGAGAAGATCAGCAGCCGTCCCCTGCCCTCAAGACTCAGGGCAAGGCTCAGGCCCTATCAGAAAGAGGGTTATTACTGGCTTTCCTTCCTGTACGAGCACAGGTTCGGCGCCTGCCTCGCGGACGACATGGGGCTCGGCAAGACGGTACAGGCCATCACCCTCCTTGGGGGCATAATGGAAGGCCGTGTTAAATCCCATGCCGCCGACGGGCCGCTGCCGCACCTGATAGTGGTTCCACCCACCCTCCTGTTCAACTGGGAAAGCGAGATAAAGAGATTCTACCCCCGCCTGAAAATCTATCTCTACACGGGCAGTGAGCGTGACACCGCATTTGAAGGATACGACATCGTCCTTACAACATACGGTCTTGTCAGCAGGGATATTGAAGGCCTCAGGCAGATCAGGTTTGACGTAATCATCTTTGACGAGGCCCAAGCGATAAAGAACATATATGCAGGCAGAACAGGCGCGGCCAGGCTGCTCAGCGGCAATTTCAAGCTGGCGATGACAGGCACGCCCCTTGAAAACCACATCGGGGAATACTACTCGATCATTGACCTTGTGCTCCCCGGCCTGCTCGGCGAGTACAGGGATTTCAAGCCCCTGATAAAGCAGTCCGCATCACCCGCGCTGGACATGATCATCAGGAGGACAAGGCCGTTCGTCCTGCGGAGGACCAAGGAAAAGATACTTAAAGAGCTGCCGCCCAAGATTGAAAACGACATCTACCTTGACCTCACGGAGAAACAGAAGGCGCTCTACAGAAAGACCGTCGAGGCGGTCAGGGCAACAATAGACGATGCCTACAGGAACAAGACAGCGGCACAGGCGAAGATCATCGCCCTTACGGCGATTTTAAAGCTCAGGCAGCTCTGCGTATCCCCGCGGCTGATATCAGATGATATAAAAGAGCCGTCGCCCAAGATCGATTTCCTCATCGGCAAGCTCAGGGAACTCCGGAACGAAAACCACAGCGTACTTGTGTTTTCACAGTTCACATCATTCCTGGACATACTCGGGCAGGACCTCACGAGGCACGGGATGGACTTCCTGCGCCTGGACGGCTCCACGGCGGTGAAGAAAAGAAAAAAGTTCATAGAGAAATTCCAGTCAGGAGACGGCCCCTGCATATTCCTCCTGAGTCTGAAGGCAGGCGGCCAGGGGCTTAACCTCACGAGGGCGTCATATGTGTTCCACCTTGACCCCTGGTGGAACCCCGCGGTCGAAAACCAGGCGTCAGACAGGGCGCATCGCATCGGCCAGAAAAACAAGGTGACGATCACGAGGATACTGACGCACCATACGATAGAAGAGAAGATGATGCAGCTCAAAAATAAGAAGCTCGCACTCTACAAGGCCGTCATGAACGACACGGGCGGAAGCAAGAGAAGCCTCTCGATCTCAAAATCCGATTTCAATTTTCTCTTAAGCTGAGCAGTGAAACTGTTGTAAAGGCTTACTTCACTATCATGCCCGCGTAACCGACTACGTAATCATAATCTCCGCTGACCTCCCCGGAAGTCATGTATTTTACGAGCCGGGCCTCACGGGCGCCCAGCTTCTCAGCGGCAAACAGCATCGCGGTCACGGGCATGGCCCCGCACATGCTGATCCGTTCATTCTTAACGGTCACGAAAAGCCCTTCGGGATCAAGCGCCTCGATCCTTTCAATGGCCTTTCCGTCCTTTTCCCTTGCAACCGAATCGCTTACATAATGGCTCATGTCAGAGCTTGCGACGATCGTGACAGGATAATCCGTATTCTTAATCACATCGGCCATGGCCCCGCCGATCAGCCTGCACGCCTCCAGGGAGTCGGTCATCATCGTGATGGGGACGATCTTCACATCGGATGAGAAATGAGCAATAAACGGGAGCTGTACCTCGAGGGAATGCTCCATGGCATGGGCATAGCTGTCCTCTGTGACGATACTGCAGCAGTCTTTTATGCTGTCCGCAACCCACCCGTCGATCGCCAGCTCGCCGGTTGGTATCTCCCATACGCCTTCGGACATTATGGAGACAGGGCTGCCAAGGCCGGTATGGTTCGGCCCGATCAGTATAAACGTGTGGGGGAATCTGATCCGTGAGAAAACCGCGCCGGCAACCCGGCCCGAATATACAAGGCCGGCATGGGGGGAGACAATGCCGATGGCGCTTTCCTTTTCAGCATCCGTCCTTACATAATTGCTGACCTGCTCGGAGAGCTTTGCAGGCGAGGACGGATAAAATTGCCCTGCAACAGCAGGTTGACGTTTCATAGTCTCTCTGTATACCCTACGGTTGAATTAGCCTTGGGGAGGGGGGACTTGTTTCATTCCGCACCCTGAACTCAGAACTTTGAACTCAGAACTCTGAACTTTGTTCCCGCAACCCGTAACTCCTCTCCCCG
>JAADFS010000166.1 GCA_013152795.1 Deferribacteres bacterium | reverse complement strand
AATGCTTTACCGTGACCTCCTGGCCTTTTTTCAGATTGAAATCCTCCTTGTACTGGTAATAGCCGTAGCCTGCAAGCCCCAGTATTATGAGTACCATGCCGACATGAACCACAAATCCGCCGTATCGTCTCCTGTTCCTCAGGACGAGGCTCATGAACGAGGACATCCATCCCCTGCCGCTGTTCCTCACCCCGGCCTTTGTGCCGAGATAAAATTCCCTCGCCACTGTGGCAATGACAAAGACCGAGAAGGAAAAGAAGGAGACGGGCATAAACTCCCTGATGCCCGCCATGTAAAGCAGGGGCAGTGATACCACCATCAGTGAGAAGGGGATCAGGAAGTTTTTCAGCATCCCCTTTGTAGAGGTCCTGCGCCAGCCGAGAAGCGGACATATCGCCATTAAGATCAGCAGCAGCAGGAACAGGGGGGAGTTGATCGTGTTGAAAAAGGGCGGCCCCACCGAAATCTTCACCCCTTTTACGGCCTCTGATATGAGGGGGAATATCGTTCCCCAGAAGGTCGCAAAACATATGCCCACGAGGATTATGTTATTGTACAGGAACGAGCTTTCCCTGCAGAGAAACGCCTCTATCCTCGGATTTTTCTCCTTTAATTTTTCGTATCTCGTCCTTATGAGATATATGCCTGCGGCAAGGACTATGAACAGAAACCCGAGGAAGACATATCCCACGGGCGACTGCCCGAAGGCATGGACCGAGGAGATAATGCCGCTCCTTGTAATAAAGGTACCGAAGATGCTCAATGCAAAGGTCAGCAGGATCAGGGAGAGGTTCCATATCTTGAGCATTCCCCGCCTTTCCTGGATTATCACGGAATGAAGAAACGCGGTTGCAGTCAGCCATGGCATAAACGAGGAATTCTCAACAGGGTCCCAGCCCCACACTCCCCCCCATCCGAGCTCCTTGTAAGCCCACCAGCCGCCGAAGATGATACCGAGGGTCAGAAAAACCCATGAAAACAGCGTCCATGCCCTTGTCTTTTTTATCCACCAGTCCCCCAGGTCTCCCATTGCAAGGGCGGCCATGGCAAAGGCAAACGGAACAGTGAAGCCTACATACCCGAGATAGAGTGTCGGCGGATGAAAGACCATCCCCGGGTTTTGAAGCAGGGGATTTAAGCCGTTGCCGTCGGCAGGAAACCTTGCCAGCATCTCAAAGGGTGGGGTCACGAAGCTCACAAGCACAAGAAAGAACATCATTGTCAGGTTCAGAAACACGAGAACGTATGGAAGAAACACGGAATTGGGCTTGTTTTCATCGCGCCTGACGGTTATGAATGTAAAGATCGACAGAAGCCATGCCCAGAACAGGAGGGAACCCTTCTGTCCAGCCCACAGGCCGGTTACTTTATAAAAAATCGGAAGGCTCTTCTCAGAGTATGATGCTACATACTCAATCCTGAAATCATTTGTAATAAATGCATATATGAGAATGCCTACGGCTAATGTAAGAAAGACAAATATCCCCTTTACTCCCCGGTAGGACATGTCGATGAACCTTCCGTCCCTTTTTTTGATTCCGACTGACAGGCCCATTAATACAAGGATGGAGAGGATGAAGGAAAAGAGCAGGGAATACTTTCCGAAATCTATCATTCTTCGCCCTCTTTCTTTTCATATTTTGAAGGACACTTTACGAGGAGCTGTCCGGCCTCAAAAACACCCGTTTTACTGTTATAAGAGCCCTCAGCCACAAGCGTAACGCCTTCCTGCTCCAGGAGGTCCGGGGGGCTCCCTTTGTACACAACCTTCAACTGTGGAGAGTCTTCCATCTCCTTGTCTTTCAAGAAAAAAGTGAGTTTCATGCTGCCGGTGTCATAATTGACGCTGCCCGGGACTATTGCACCGTTGACCCTGACCTTCTGACCCCCCAGATCGTCGAGCCTGCTGAAGAACTCCGGAACCTCCAGATAATACATGCTGCCTTCCTTCATACCGAGAAATACGAGATAAACGAAGGAAGCCAATATCAGAATCACCGCAAAGATGACCGTTTTACGCCTGCCTTTCATGTCCCTGCCTCCACAGCCGTGTCGGGCTCCTCCGTCAGCCCTCTTATCAGTTCCTGTCTCTTAGGCTCGGTCCAGTCACCGGGGCCGATCTCTACAAAGGCGACCCTGCCTTTTTTATCGATAATAAATGATTCCGGCACGCCCGTGGTTCCGTAAAGCAACTGGATGGAACCGGCGGTATCAAGAAGCGCGGGAAATGTGTAGCCGTTTTTTTCCATATACGGGGCAACGGCCTTTTTGCCCGCTGCATCTATGCTCACGGCAAGCACCTCAAAGTCATCCCCCCTGAACTTTTCATACAGTTTCTGGAGTGTGGGCAGCTCTTTTCTGCACGACGGGCACCACGTGGCCCAGACATTTATGAAGACCACCTTCTTGCCGTAGAAATCCGACAGTGAGACTTCATTTCCCTCCAGATCAGGAAATGTAAAATCCCGCGCCTTTTCCCCGATTGACGGCCGGGGCTGCTTTTTCCGGCCCTTTTCAAGGCCGCTTAAAGCCCCTATGACAACCGCGACTATCAGGATTATGACAGGCAGCCAGAAAAAAAACTTCAATAAACGTTTCATGTTAAAATTCGCTTTTTACTCTCTTTCCTTGAATTTGCGCACTTCATCTTCAAGGAGCGTTTCCATATCAGGATTAACGGCGGTATCCGTCTCCTCTTTTTTATAATTTCTCTTGCGCCACAGGAACAGGAAAATCCCTACCACTATAAATATGTCGAGCATGAGAAAATACGGAAACCACCATGCAACAAAATAAAAACCTTTTTTTGACGGCTGGGCCAGTATTTTCGTTCCGTAGACTTTTTCAAAATAGGAGAGGATCTCCTCCTTGCTCTCACCCTTTCTCAGCCTGTCTTTTATAAGCTCCCTCATCTGTTCCGCCTGCGCGGAGGGACAGTTTGTGAGCGTGTAGGTGTAATTGCATCCGGGGCTCATGATGAGGTCCGTAACTTCCTCAAGCTCCATCCGCGTTATTTCTCTGCCGTAAGATGTGCTTACGCCTGATAACAATACCAGGATGAGCAGGAAAAATACCATCACCGGTATATACTTTTTATAAGGCACTTTTTTATTCATCAAGATATTACAGGCAGAAATCCAGCCGCCATTATAATATTCAAATATGAAAAAAATATGAACTCAACTCATTGTAAATTCTATAAAATGGTAAAATTGGGAAACAGTCCCACCAGTACCGTTATCATGTTTGTAAGCAGCATAATGCCGAATATTATAAGGAGTATGCCGCTTATGACCATTATAAGTCTCATGTGCCTCTGGAGCCTCTTGGAGTGGCTCAGGAACGTATTAAGTGCAAGGGACGAGAGGAGGAACGGTATCCCGAGTCCCAGGGAATAAACCACGAGAAGCTTGGCACCGTAGCTTACCGATGCTGTTGAGCCTGCATACATGAGTATGGAGCCGAGTATCGGGCCTATGCAGGGTGTCCATCCCACGGCAAAGGTCATGCCCACGGCGAATGTCCCGATATAGCCTGCGGGCTTGAAATTCATGTGGAACTTCCTTTCCCTCATGAGAAAATCTATCTTAAGAAAGCCCGCGACAAAAAGACCGAAAATTATGATCAGGATGCCGCCTGTTATCCTTATAACGTCCTGATACTGAAAGAAAAACCTCCCGGCCGCAGATGACGAGGCGCCCAGGAGAGTGAAAATAAGGGAAAACCCCAGGATAAACACAAGGGAGTTTGTTATAGTGAGAAATCTCACCCTCCCCCTGTCGGCATTGCCGGTAAGGTCTTCAAAAGACACTCCTGTTATGAACGAGACATAGGAGGGCAGCAGCGGCAATACGCAGGGTGAAAGAAAAGACAGGACACCCGCAAAAAATGCAAGCATATATGAAACATCACTGTTCAATGGCATAACAAAATCTATTTTACCTGAAATGGGGGGATTAAAGGAAGAATCACCTGCCTCCACCGGAATCAGCCGGCCTGTCAGGTATTACAGGATTGTTTGAGCCGGCCAGTGGAAAAGTGGAAAAATGGTCGGGGCGAGCCGATTTGAACGGCCGACCTCTCGCACCCCAAGCGAGTGCGCTAACCAGACTGCGCTACGCCCCGTATTGTTTTACCCGATTTATATAAGGTTTTCCCGGCAGCCTCTCCTGCCGGTTTATGCAACGTTAAGGTTATGGTTCACTTTTCAGGGTGTCGAGAATCTCTTTCAGTCGTTTTCTTACGCCGTGGATGGTCTGGATGGATACAGTCCTCTTCCTGTTCTGGCCCTGGCCGAGCTTTTTTCTGACACCCGCAATTGTATATTTTTCTTTATATAATAAATCCTTTATCTGAAGGACAAGTTCCAGGTCCTTTCTGGTATATACACGCTGCCCTGTTTTATTTTTCCGGGGGTTAAGGAACGGGAATTCTGACTCCCAGTATCTTAAGACATGAGGCTCGATTTTTGCAATATCACTGATTTCACCGATTTTATAAAAGAGTTTGTCCGGCCTGGCTTTTTTACGAGGTGAAGACCTCATCGGGAATTACACCTTTTCTACAAGTTCTTTAAACTGCAGGCTCGGCTTAAAGGTAACAACCCTTCTCTGTTCAATCT
>JAADFS010000165.1 GCA_013152795.1 Deferribacteres bacterium | reverse complement strand
GGGCGAAGTGTTCATTGATAATCTCCGATATATATTCCATGTTCCGGCTGACATCTTCAGATGCGGTTGACTGTTCTTCGGTAGCCGCAGCGACCCTCTGCACCATGTCCATGACCCTGTCGGAGCTTTCCACTATCTTCTGGAGACTGTCTCCCGCCCTTGCCGCATTCGCCACTGACTCCTCGGCCAGCGTTTCCCCTTTTTCCATAATGGAGATGGATGTCTTGCTTTCTTTCTGGATGGAACCTATCTTTGCGGCGATCTCATCAGTGGCCTTTGCGGTCCTTTCAGCAAGTTTCTTAACCTCATCCGCAACAACGGAAAACCCCCTGCCGTGTTCTCCTGACCTGGCCGCCTCGATGGCTGCGTTCAGGGCAAGAAGGTTTGTCTGGTCGGCTATGTCCTGTATCACCGATACTATTTCGCCGATCTCATCCAAGTTTTTGCCGAGTCCTTCGATCGTCTTTGATGCCTCGCTTACACTACCTGCAAGCCTTGTTATGCTTTCAACCGTGGCATTAACAATCTCTTTTCCGTTCATTGCCGTATCATAGGAGCTTTTCGTTGCCTCGGAGGCCTCGGCCGTATTTTTCGCCATATCCAGGATTGTCTGGGACATTTCGCTTGATGCATCTGCAACCTGCCCACCCTTTGTGCGCTGCTGCTCGGCACCCTGAAGCAGCTTCTTGGACAGATTGGAAAGCCCCTCGGTATCAGCGGACATGGTCTCCACGGAAACCACGATCTTGTTAAAGGCATCCCGCAGGTTTTTAATCATGCCGTTTAACCTTTCAGCCATGTTCCCCATCTCGTCTTTGCTGTTAACATTTATAGTATGCGTAAGGTCGCCCCCTGCAACCTGCTCCGCCGCCTCCGCAACTATATCGATAGGTTTCTTGACAGAGCGGACGATTATTATGCCGAAGGCGATAAAAAAACCCAGAACAACCAGCGAAACCACCACCGTAATCCTGTTGAGTTTCAGGATAAGCCTCTGGCTGTCCAGATAGTCCTTTTTCACGTCTTCCTTTAATATATCGGCAAATCTGTCTATAGACTTCATGATCAGCGGCTTGTAGTCCAGCCACGCATCGTATAAATCCGGCACCTTCTCAGGATCATTGTCAAAATAGGCATCCAGAAGTTTCCCCGCAACCTTATCTTTAAATCCCTTATATCCTCTCTCAAATGTCTTCTCCGCCTTTGATGCCTCCTCAGAAGACCGGTATCCTGCCAGCGAGCTTTTGACATCGCTCCAGGCGGTATCAATATTCTGCAATGCCTGTTTGAGGTGTTCTCCCGAGCCTATCGGCGCGACGACGTCGGCCTGAACCCCGGCCATCCGGAATTCGATCTCCCTGAAAAACAACTGTATCCTCCTGAGATTGTCCAGGGGGAGGACGTTCTTGTTATAAATATTCTCAAGTGTATTTATCTGCTGTCTGCCTATGATAGTGGTCAGGAGCGCAAAAGAAGCCGATATAATAATACCGGTTACCACAACAGCCAGAATTTTATGGGTGATCTTCAGGTTGTTCAGGGACATATCACCCTTCCTTTCCTCCCCGTACAGAGTTCATAAAATTCAGCACACTATGTGACTGCATAGTTACTGTATTTATCGGCGGAATCCGGTCTGATCTTTAGGGTTTGTTGCATGGAGAGAAACACCGACAGAGGAATGAAATGACGTTAATTGCAAAACAAAAAGCCCTCTTCTAAAAGAGGGCTTTTTGCACTACAAAACAGATATTATGGATAAATACAGGTTAATGTTCCGCAGGATTTGCGTGTCCTATCTCGCCGGTCTTTATCGCTATTGCAACCTTTGCAAACAGCGTAAAGATCAGGAGGCCGATTGACCATACGCCTACGGAGATCCACAGCTCCAGGGAATTAGGGAAATATTCGTAAATCTCGCCCAGTGTTCCGGGAATAAATCCGGGGAACACGAGTCCGATGCCCTTCTCTATGTAAACACCTATGAAAATCAGCACGCATGCCACATTCAGCGGGATAAAGCTCTTCCTCAATGTCGGAATCAACAGGATCAGGAAGGCGATGGAATTAAATATAACCGCTGTCCATATCCAGGGAACAAGCCTATCGTGCCCCCTGAGGCCGTAATAGAGATAATTAAGAGATGCAATATGATCGGTAGCCGAATAAGCCTCTTTGTAAATTTCCGCTATAAGGAAAAATAGATTGAACGCCATTGCCCACGTTATCAACTCAGCAACCTTGAAAAGCGACTCATCCGTGATCTCCAGCTTGGTCCTCTTCCTTATGATCTGAAAGATGATAAGCATAAAGGCAGGGCCTGAAGAAAATGCCGATGCTATAAACCTCGGCGCCAGTATTGCGGCATTCCAGAACGGCCTTGAGGGAAGACCGGCATACAGAAAGGCCGTAACCGTATGAATACTGATCGCGGCAGGTATGGAAAAAATTATAAACGGCCATATAAACCCTGTCTTATAGGATTTGCCTGCATATATTCTGGCAAGGGCATAGATCACGAGAAACAGGTTCAGGAAGAGATACAGGTTCAGTACGACAACGTCCCACGTGAGAATGGACTGGGGGAAATTAAATATACCGAGACCGGGGATAAGGTGCCAGAATCTTTCGGGACTGCCCATATCGAGCAGAATAAACATGAGGCACATCGACACAGCGGCCACGGCCATTACCTCACCGATCAGGACTATATTGCCTATGGGCTTGTATTTATAGACATAGTATGGGATAACCAGCACCACCGCTGCTGCAGCAACTCCGACCAGAAACGTGAAATTGGCGATATACCAGCCCCATGACACCTGGTTCCTCATGTTGGTGACAATCAGGCCCTCACTGGCCTGCTTGACAACAAAGCTGATCCCTATTGCCGCCAGCAACAAAAGGACACCCACCCATATCTTATACGCCTTGCTGCCTTTTGTTATAGTCCTAATAATTCCATTTATCGCATCGATTAACATAGCTCTACCTCTCCTCTATCTTTTAACAGGTCTACCCAGGCTGAAAAAGTAAAAGAATTTCGGGTTGGTATTGAGATCTTCCTTAAGCCTGAAGACTTTTAAATGTTCAAGGATATACCGTATTTCACTTTTTGGATCAAGCAGGTTGCCGAACTTTCTCGCACCTACCGGACATATCTCGACACATGCCGTATACCTGCCCACCCTCGACCGCTGGATACAGAATGTACACTTTCCGACTGTTCCTTTGTACTGAGGCCTGTTTCCAAGATAGTGCATATTGGGGTTTATCTCCTCTTTCGGTACATAGGGCCTTCCCCAGTTGAAATTCCTGGCGCCGTAAGGACATGCCGCCATGCAGAAACGGCATCCGATACACCAGTTATAGTCCACTACGACTATTCCGTCAGGCTCTTTCCACGTAGCGCGCACCGGACACACCTTCACGCACGGAGGATTTTTGCACTGCTGGCACTGGACAGGGACATAATAGCGGCCTTCCTCGGGCACGGTTTCAGGATTGTAATAACGGTTTGTATGTTCAAGAGACTGCCATTTCTTGTTTTCTTTTTCAAACTCCAGCACCTTTATCCAGTGAATCTGCGGGTTACGCGACAGGTTATTCTCCTTGACACACGCATAGATGCACCTCCTGCAACCGATACACCTTGAAAGGTCAAGGGCGTAGCCGAATACGACATCGTCCATCGGCGGAGTGGCCTTTACCGTGATCTTTTTCCCGTATTTGAAAGACAGTTCGTCTTCCATCTTTTTGAGTATATCCTTCAGGTCATCCTTACTGAGCCTCTTGAAGTGCTGCCTGAAGTACTCCTCCACCATATAGGCATCGGCGTTTCCGGCGGGAAGCGCAAGGGCTGCAGCGCCTGCCGTAAGACCGGCAAGAAATTTCCTCCTTGTCAGGCTGCCTTTATTTTTCCCATTGATATCTTCTGACATTTATCTGCCTCCAAAATAATTTCTCAATCGGTGTTACTTACCCTTCATCAGCCGTACTTTCAGCGGTTTTCTCGGTGCCGGCATAGGTTTTATAGGCTTAAAAGGCGGGTTATGCGGATTGTGGCACTGCGTGCAATGCATGTACTGTTTCTCGCCGTTCCAGTAGCCCGTCCTCTTGCCGTGAATACCCATCTTCCACTGGCGGTAGATATTTCCATGGCACTGCTCGCATACCTTATAGTATTCATTGAAATCGACCAGTTTGCCGTTTATGAGCCTCAGCTTATCCCTCTGCTTGGCGCTGTGACAGTCAAGACACCATCTCTTGTCATGATTGACAACTTCACCCGGTATTTCATTGTGAGGCTCGTCCAGTTTACGCCTTGTGTAATCGGTTTCCCACTCTTCGTCATGGCAATCGGAACAGGGAAACATTTCCAGTTCATTCATCGGGGCCAAGTATTTCTTTATCTCCGACACGGGCCTGTCAAACGGGACCTCTTCTTTCACCGTTTCTGACGACGATTCCCCGTGAGCGCTGGATGCATATACAGTGCCGGAACTGTATGCAACGAGCAGGATAGCGACAACCACACTTGATAGCACAAAAAAAGTAAGTTTTAGGCGTTTCATTATTTCATACCTCTTAAAGTTGTTTGTTTTATCGAGAAAAGCCTTAAAGAATTGCTGTACTGCGTAGAAAGTATACTCAAAAAGATATTTCAGAGTCAAAATAAAAAAAATTATGAAATTATAAACTTAACTTATTATGCGGCCGTCCGGCGGTTCAGGGCATAACAAAAGGTCTGCAACGAAAATGCCGATAAACAAAGGGGATAGATGACTACGACCTGTGTTAAAGTACAGTCACTGGTCATTCCCGCAGCCCCTAAGGTATTCGGGACCTCTTATAAGATTCCGGAGAGGCCGGAATGACAAAAAACGACAACTGCTTGAGGTGACAAACAGAGCCGGGCAGAGAATGTTTAACAGCTTAAAATCCAAGATAACCATTACAGCCTTTCTTATTATCTCCGTCATCATGATTCTTTCCACGTGGAGGGATATAAATGAAACCGAACGGCTGCTCCTTGAAGGGCACCGCGAAAAAGCCGCCCTGCTTTCCGACAGGATAGTGCACAGCATCATGGTGCTCATGACTGAAAACAAGTGGCGGGATATGCAGGCCCTGATGGAGAGCCTGGTCAGAGACCGGAAGGAATTGAAGAAAATACGGATACTCCGTCCTGAAGACGGTGTCATAGTTGTATCTTCTGAGCCTGAAGAGACCGGAAAAGCCTTTAAAACCACTGTCACAATCCTGAAAGACGGCCGGGTGGCGGACGCCTCCACAGGATGGCAAAGCAACGCGGAATACCTCTCGAAACTCACTGTTATCAAAAACCGGAAGGCGTGCCACGGCTGCCACGATTCGCGGAAAGACGTCCTCGGCATACTCGCTGTCGACATATCCCTTGATGATGTAACGGCGGCTGTCCGGGAATTCAAGAAAGAACACCTCAGGGAGGCGGTGATTGGCTTTTTACTGATCATGGGAGCCTTCACATTTGTTGTCGGCGTGCTGATAGACAGGCCCATCAGAAAAATGATAGCCACCATCAGAAAGATTGAAAACGGTGATTTATCGGCAAGGATGGATGAAAACAAAAAAGATGAATTCGGTCTTGTGGCAAAGAGTTTCAACAGGATGCTCGAGACCCTTGAGTCTG
>JAADFS010000164.1 GCA_013152795.1 Deferribacteres bacterium | reverse complement strand
GTGATATTGAGCATGCCTTTCTCGTTAGTGAGGGGATTTATAAGAAGGACTTTCATTTTTTTATCCTCTGAAGCGAACTGTTAGAAAGTTTAACGATATTTTTATCTTACTATAAAAGTTTATAATAAATTTATTTATAGTGTCAAATCAGTAAAAACTGCAAATCTTGAAAAAACTTTTATCGTGAAGTAGTCTAAGTAAATGGGTATAAACTTTGCAAAATCTTCAATTTCTGAAAAGGTTTTGGATAAAAAAGTGCTGTTCATCGGGTTCGACGGCGCTTCAAAAAGAATCATTGATAGAATGGTCGGCCGGAGAGAACTTCCCGCCATCGAAAGACTGATCAACACCGGCGCTTATTTTCATTCCACCCACTCGTTCAGGCCCTGTGCATCACCTGTAATCTGGACAAGCATCGCAACGGGCAAAGGTCCGGAAAAACACGGGATCAAGGGCTTTCATGACAACACCTACTCTTTAAGGGCCAAAAGAATCTGGGAGATATTCAGCATGTTCGGATTTCCGGTCGGCGTCATGGGACACATGCTCACATGGCCGCCGGAGGAGATTAACGGATTCATAATTCCCTCGATATTATCCCTCGGCAGGGAGTGCTATCCGGAGGAATACGGATTTCTATGGGAACTTACACATGATGCGGGAAATGAAAAAAGGATCAGTCCCAAAAGGATGCTGAACTATTTCAGCCGGTGCCTCGACAGCGGAATCAGGTTATCCACCTTCCTGGAGCTCGGGCTCGGTTTCGCGAAAAAGAGAGTCCCCTTTCTGGAAGACCTGGATAAGTATTCCTTTATCTCGAGCATCAGTATGCGTACCAAACTGTACAGAGACCTTTTCATCCATCTTTACAGGAAATTCAGGCCGAAATACGCCTATTTCCATATTCATTTCGTGGACACATATTCCCACTATTACTGGCAGTACATGGAGCCCGGCCCGTACAGGAAAGTCACCCCCGATGATGTCCGCCGCTACGGCCGCAAGGTATACAACGCATATCGAAATGCAGACCGGATAATTCAGGATATCATAAGCCATGCGGACAGTGATACCCTGATTGTAATCGCTTCGGACCACGGCTTCAGGAGTCTCGACAGGTCACAAACCTGGGCCGATACCACGACGATACGTGCACAGAGATTTATAGAACTGGACAAAACGGGTGACCTCTATATCAGCGTCATAGTTCCGACGATTCATGCCACGATACGCAATCTCACGCCGGAGAAGGCCGCATACTACAAAACATTCCTGCACTCCATCGAGGTCGTGGAAGACAAGAAACCGCTGTTTGAGATTCAAGAGACGGCCCCCGGCAGTTTTCTCCTTGAATTCAACAGGGAAATCGCCGGGATAGCCGGCAAGCATATCATGGCCGGCGGAAAATCATATGACGCCGGAGAGCTTCTGATGGATGTGGAGGATTATACGCCCGGCATTCATGACGGTGAAGACGGAATCCTGATTCTGAGCGGCCCCGGTGCAAAAAAAAACACCCGCGGGAAAGAGCCGGTCAGCATCTTTGACATAACACCAACGATCCTGGCGATGTGCAATATGCCGGTTGCAAAAGATATGGACGGCAGTGTAATAACGGATGCTGTTGAAGAAGAATTTCTTGGTAAATATCCCGTTCAATACATTGATACTTACGAAGATCAGAACGAGAAGGACAGTCACAGGAAAGAACTGAGCGATGAGGAAGCAAGAAATCTTAAAGAACAACTGAAGAGTCTGGGTTATTTTTAATTTGCCCTGCCTGAACAGGATTGTATTTCTTGCAATTATAATGATGACAAAGGCCTTGAACAAACACAATGAGAAAAACCACGCTGAGCAGACCGGAGACATTGATTTCTCCATCCTCCTGAGAACAAAAAACGAGCAGGACTATATCGGGAGGATACTCGATGCATTCCAGTCGCAGACATATAAAAACTATGAGGTGATCATCGTGGATTCGGGCTCAACCGACCGCACACTGGAGATCGCGGAAAAATATCCGGTCAGGATTTACAGGATCAACCCGGAAGATTTCACATACGGGTTTTCACTCAACTACGGCTTTGAACGGGCGAGGGGAAAATACGTTGTGTGCCTGAGCGGACATGCACTGCCACAGTCAAGAGACTGGCTGAGTTCGATAATCTCCAACTTCAATGATGAAAAGGTCGCCGCCGTCATGTGCAAAACCATACCATGGCCTGACTGCAACCCGTTTGACAGAAGGGGGTTGCTGAAAAAATACAACAACCACAGGAGGGAAATCACCGAGGGTCCCCCCTTTATCTTCAGCAATTCCAGTTCCGTGATAAGAAAGGATATATGGAAGCGGATACACTTTGATGAGACGCTGAGTTATTCCGAAGATGTGGACTGGGCACGGAAGGTCGGCGCATTGAACTATAAGATAATCTATGAGCCCGACGCCAAGGTCTATCACTCGCACAATGAGAGTCTGAAACAGATATACAGGAGATTCTACAGGGAATCGCATGCCCTGAAAACTCTTAACTGCAAAAAGTATTCAATACTTGAGATATTCTACGACCTTGTGGCAGGCTCGATTTACGACATGATCTATGTGCTTGTTAAAAGAGACCATATCAAATGGTTTTTCTTCGCCCCATTAAGAAGATTTGCGATGAATTACGCCAGATTCAGGAGCAATATCGACAAGAACGATTCCGCCATCCACCGCTTCATCTCAAAACTTTTCAACTTTATATAGCCTTATTAATTTCCCTGAATCATCCTCATATACGAGTTTGACATCATCCGAGTATTCCTCCATATGTACCAGTTCGTCATAAAAATCCCATCTTCCCAGAAATCTTTCATCCACCACAATATAATCCACATTGTATAACTTTGCAAAATCGATGACATCCGCGCTGCCCGCATAAGGCAGCATGGTAAATCTCGAATCGCTGTAAAAGCTGACGTACGGCTTCCTCGCCATTATATTAAGCTCTTCGTATCCCGGCCTGAGAGTCTCTTTCAGGAAGGATGCCGCCCTGACATGCTCAACCGGTATGGGATTGTGGCCGATATTTGAAAACTTAAGATACGACACTGCGCTTACAAGGAGCACGGCGACTATTATATATTTAACATTTCTCAGGAGGAATGCGGTAATGATCCCGTCTTTCCTTATGCTGTAAAAATCCAGCAGACCGGCGAAAGCCGTATTGGAAATGGTGAATCCGATCGAAGAAAACAGAATAAGAAAGGAAAATATCAGTGTCATGTGCCTTTCGACTATATAGAAAATACAAAAGACCGAAAAATACAAAAGGGGCATTATAAGGAAAATCAACCTCAACCTGTTCCTGAACAGGTCCTTATAGAAAAAGGTGAAAAACAGCGGAAGCAGAATGGGCACAATAAGTTTGAATATTATCGCGATGCCGCGAAGGATGTTTCTCTGATACCTCGATATGAGACTGAATGGATCTTTTAATATATAATCAATTGCAGAGAATTCAACATTCGTGTCAAATCCTTTCACCTGGGTCTTGGTCTCGTTCAGTGAGAAAGCTATTCTGTCATAAGGATTGCCCGGCGCTGAAACCAGTTGGTCAAAGTCCCTGTCCCCGCCTTTTTGTGCGAGGATCAGATTGATCTTGCTCTTGCCGGTCAATGTAAACTTGCCGGTGGAGTTTTTAAGAAACAGCACATACGGGGAAATGGTCAGACTGAAGACCAGTACCATAAAGCAGATATTCATCACGTATGCTTTATTTATGCGGGGTCTTTCACCGAGGATGCCGGCCAGATGCAAAAGGGGCAGTATCAGCAGCACCAGCCCCTCGGGCCTTACCAGATAAGACATGCCGCCCAGTATCCCGAACAGCGCATAAAGAAAGAAACCGCCTCTTCTGACCAGTACAATGAACATATATATGGAAAGAAAGAGAAGACACAGGAACGACGCCTCCGAATTTCCGAAAACAGAGAGCCTGAGTATCAGGGGATGGGTTCCGTAGGCAAATGCAGCAAACAATCCGGCCTCGCTGTTGTAAAGCTCCTTCCCGATCAGATAGAACAGGAAAACGGTTATCATGCTGGCTATCAGGGAGACAAGCTTGGAGGAGAAAAAAAGATCATCAACGAAGAGATTCGTCAGACCGATGAGTACAGGATACCCGGGGGGGAGAAAAATACCGAGGTTGAAATTATCGCCATAAGCATACCTGCCGGTTTCTATTAAATTTTTCCCGAGATGCGAATAATAGACGGCATCTGTTACGATGAAGGTCTCATTTACAAATAAAAAAATCCTGATTATCAGACTGATTAACAGGATAAAAATCAATATCAAAGATTCTTCTCTGCTTTTCACGATGATTTATCAGTCCATACTCAATTTGACCTGACCGGCTGGCAGGTGAATCCACCTGTTTGTGTAAACACCAAGGGTAACCAGCAATTATTATATCAAAACCAGCGACTTTATGAAAATTATGAAACATGTTTTTGCAGGCGTCGACATGCCCGCAGTCCGGTGTATCATATGCGGTCTGCCGCGTGAATTTCTTACCGTGAGAGGCCGTTGTATTACTTCTGTTTATTGACATATTAAAGATCATTACAATATTATATATGTATAAAGCCACAGGAGGATAATAAACCATGTTAAAGATTTGCATTCTTGCGGCAGCCGTCCTGCTGACCTTCATATTCACCTCATCCGCTGACGCCTACATAGACCCAAACACAGGAGGGTTCTTCTTTCAGACCGTTGCCCCGTTTGTCTATGCTATCCTGGGTGCGATAGTCGTGTTCTGGAAGCGGATCACATCCTTTGTGAAGGGGATTTTCAGCCGCAACAAGGACCATGACAGTCCCTCAGGCAATAAGTAGATACAAATCCCGAGTTGTCCACGGAAAAGAGGAGAAGTACCCGTATACCTTTCACTTTTTCTCAATGGAAGCATCGAAACGCAATTTTTCTCAAGTGTCCCTCGAAACTTTTTCAAACCATAAAAGTTAAAAGAGGCGATAATGGGTTCAGGCAAAATATCCTGCTGGCAGACATTTCGTCCTGTCTTTGTTCTTTTCTCTCTTTTCCTTCTGGTGGATGCATTTTTCCGGTGGGACGGATTCAGCTACCACTCGACATTATCTGAATTCATACCAAGTGTCGCCCTGGCAACAATTCTATGGACTCTAACGGCGGTTGTCACCAGTGTGGTGCTCTGGCTGCTGCTCAGGGCACTGGAAGGGATTTACCGGCGTATGGGACATAAAGCCGGGACGGAAGGCTTTCTGTTGTTTGCAGGTATCCTCATTACAGGTGTCTTTGCGTTGTATGGAGCATCAATCTGGATGAACAGCAAGCGCATTCTGGCGATACTCCTTACACATGAGACGGTATTACTGTCAGCCATAACAACAGCATCGGTGTTTCTTGCATGGTTGCTCCGCAATAAAGCCGCATGGCTGATAAACATCGTTCAGGACAGGATTACCCCCCTGGTATGGCTGTTCGGCATATGGGTTATAGTCGCTGTGCCGATAGTGGTCTATCACACGTGGGTGAAAGAAACTGATAGTGCCGTATTACAGAAAGCCCCCGCGTCTTTTACGGCTGATGCAGATACTCAAAACCGTCCGAACATTATTCTGGTTATATTCGATACCCTGTCCGCCCGGGATATGTCGGTATATGGTTATGACAAACCGACAACACCCTTTATCAGCAGGTGGGCGGAAACGGCATCGCTGTTTACACGGGTTGTTGCCGCCAGCAATTACACCACGCCGACAACCGCAAGCCTCATGACGGGCAAGAGATTGTGGACACACCAGACATATCAGGTGGAAATCGCTTCCAAGCCGCTGAAGAGTGATATTGAGAGCCTGCCCCTGATGCTGAAGAACAATGGATACTATAACATGGCGTTTATTGTAAATCCGGCGGCTTCGCTTGAAACCCTGGGGATTACCAACAGCTTTGAAATCAATTATCCTCAGGTCATCTTCAGCAGGCCTCTGACATTGTTCGGGATTGTCAATAATTCAATGTACAGACTATTCGACGGTAAAATAAAATTTCACCGCTGGATCCTGGGTGAGGGCTTTGTGTTATGCAGGCTTTTGTGCAGGTTTTTCAAGAACTTTTCCAAGACCGAACTGCCCCCTCAATTAGCCTTTAACAAGTTCCTGGAAACGCTCGACAACAAACCGCCGGAGCCTTTTTTTGCGTGGATTCATCTCATGCCTCCCCATGATCCCTATCTGCCGCCCGAGCCCTACATGGGAAAATTCAATCCCTCACCTGAACTCAGGTCATACAAGAGCCAGCATAATGTGGGAGATTTCCGGAAACTTTACTACCCGCAGGAAATACAGCCGACCGTCAATATACTGAGGGACCGTTATGATGAATTCATCAGTTACTGCGATAAACAGTTTGAGAATTTCATCGCACAATTAGAAAAAAGGGGTAAACTCAAGAACACGATAGTCATTCTCTCCTCAGACCACGGGGAGAGCTTTGAGCATAATTATCTGAGACATGGAGGGCTCCACCTTTATGAAGAGGTGACACATATTCCCCTTATTGTGAAAGAGCCCGGCCAGAGCAAGGGTCAAGTTATAGATGACATTGTGGAGCAGATAGATATCCCTGCAACGATCCTGGATTTGGCCGCCGTACCCGTGCCCTCATGGATGGAGGGCCGTTCACTCGTGCCGCTTATGCGGGACAAAAAGCTTCCGTCAAGACCTGCTTTGTCCATGTCACTCGAGAGGAACCGCGTGCGTGACCCTATTACAAAAGGTACCATAGCCATCTGGGAAGATGACTATAAGCTGGTTTATTATCTCGATGATAAAAAAACGCTGCTCTTCAATCTCAAACAGGACCCCGGCGAGACAAACAATCTTGCTGACAGGGAGACGGAAATAAGCCGGCGTCTCCTGAGAGTGATTCAGTCTGATCTTGAAACGGCTAACAGAAAAATCATGGAAAGGCAGGCAGAACTTGATAATTGAGAAACGGTGTTAAACACCGGGAACTCGGAGAGTGAGTGTCTATCCTCAATAATGTAACCAATGAAAAAAGAAGAAGTGTCTTATCCTCAGATATTCCGTCTTGTTTTCGTATTGTTTTCCCTTTACTTACTGCGGGACGCATTTTTCCGGTGGGACGGGTTCAGTTTTTATGCATCGTTTTCCGAATTTCTGCCGAGCGTAGCACTTGTGACGATACTCTGGACGCTTGTGGCGGCCTTGACGGCGTTTTCGGTCTGGCTGCCCGGCAGGGTGCTTCAATGGTTATGCCTGCGTAAGGGATGGAAACTCGGGACAGGGCATGTCATCCTGTTTATGCTCGTTTTCCTGCTGCTTCAGATTGCCGCGCTCAAACTGAAACAGAACCTCTTTCCTCACTACAGAACATCCGTTGAGATAAAACTGTTAATACTATCAGGTATTGCCTCTACGGCGGTATTTCTGACATGGCTGTTGCGCGGAAAGGCGAGCAAGTGGATGGGGTTTATCACCGCGGGTATCACACCCCTTGTCTGGCTGTTCGGCATCTTTGTGATACTTTCAGTGCCGCTGGTAGCCTATTATACATGGGGGGGACCGGCGGGCGGAACAGCGTCACCGGAAATTTCCGGATTCCGCAGCGCAGACGTGAACCGTCCGAACATTATTCTGGTCACCTTTGACACCCTGTCCGCCCGTGATATGTCTGCATATGGTTATGACAGACAGACAACGCCGTTTATCGACTCATGGTCCCGCTCAGCCTCATTATTCAGCAGGGCCGAGGCTGAGAGCAATTTTACCACACCGGCCACTGCAAGCCTCGTGACCGGCAAGAGGGTATGGACCCACCGGACATACCATCTGGCCGGTTCAAGACCCGCAGGAAGCGATACCGAGAGCATGCCCATGCTCCTGAAGAAAAACGGCTATTACAATATGGCATTTATAGTCAACCCCTTTACATCGGTTAATGTGCTGGGCATTTCAAACAGTTTTGATGCAGCCCCGAATGCAGCCGAATTTGCCCTGTTTGGAAAATACCCCGTAACAGGTTCGGACGTATACTTTGGAATCATTGACGGGCCCGTCTACCGTCTGTTCGGCGATAGAATCAGGATGACCGACTGGCTCGTTAAATCGACTTTTATTTTCGGCAAGTTGGCAGGGGGGATCTCCAGGGACTTATCCAGGATCACCGGCACAAACGTGCCGCCGGAAAAGGCGTTTAACAGTTTCTTGAAGGTACTTGACGGTAATCCACCGCGGCCTTTCTTTGCATGGATTCATCTCCTGCCGCCTCACTTTCCGTATCTCGCCCCCTCGCCGTACAAGGGAATGTTTGATTCTTCCCCGGAATTCGCTACATTTAAAAGCCTGGTCCAGTTTAAAACATCAAACAATCTCTTCTATCCACCGGAGATTCAGCCCGCTATTGACATAATGAGGGCCAGGTATGACGAATTCATAAGGTATTCCGATGAACAGTTCAGGGAATTCATTGCCGGGCTGGAAAAAAGGGGCGTATTGGATAACACTGTAATCATATTGTCTTCGGATCACGGCGAAAGCTTTGAAAATAATTTCTTTACGCACGGAGGGCCGCATCTTTATGAACAGCTAACGCACATCCCGCTTATCATCAAGGAACCGGGGCAGAGGGAGGGACGCGTCATCAACGACCTCGTCGAGCAGATAGACATTCCCGCCACAATCCTTGACCTGGCCGGAATACCGGTGCCCCGCTGGATGGAGGGCCGCTCCCTGGTGCCGCTGATGCGGGGAGAGAAGATACCGCCGAGACCGGCGTTCTCTATGAACCTCGAGACCAACCGCAGCCGCGGCGCCCATCCCATAACGAGCGGAACGATAGCGGTATGGGAGGGTGACTACAAGCTGATATACTACCTGAATAAGAAAAAGGCCCTGCTTTTCAACCTCAGGGAAGACCGGGGTGAACTGGACAACCTGTTTGACAGGGAGCCGGAGACGGGACGGCGCCTGCTTGCCCTGATCACGCAAAACCTCGCAAGGGCCAATGAGAAAATCACAG
>JAADFS010000163.1 GCA_013152795.1 Deferribacteres bacterium | reverse complement strand
GGTTGCGAGTTACGGCTTGCGGGGTCAACAGCTATAAGGCGATGGGATAATTGTAGAGGGTGCAGGGTGCAGTTGTCAGGGTGCAGAAAAAAACAAGTCCCCCCTCCCTTTGGGAGGGGGTTAGGGGGAGGGGAAGGTATCGCAGATAAAGCTTTTCCGGCAGGCTCTCCTGCCCGCTGGCGGTATTTTTATGCCACTGTAGGGCAATTACAGTAACAAAGAAAGGACAATCATGATTGATGAAAGAATGAAGGAGGAGTTCTATAAGGAACTGGGAAACACGGGAAAACTCGTGGAGTATTTCCGGGAGGGATATGACTTCGGCATCGACCTGTATGATCCGGTGATCGAAGATATTATGGAGCTGATATATGAAGGCAGCGGGGATGACCCCGCCAAGCTTTTTTACAGCGAGGGCTTTTTATCGGCCCTGACAAGGGGAATGACAAGGCACATCACCCTGAAGGACAGGTATGAAATATTCAGCGCCCTCGGCTCGGTATACGGAAAGGCCGGCAGCAGGGACAAAAACAGGATAAGGACCGCCCGCCTGGCACTTGAGGACAACACCATACATCCGGGCTTCATAGGCGTGGTCTTTGAGCTTTACCACAGGGATGTTATCGAGAAGGTCCATAAACGCATCCATATGGAGGCGGACAGAGAGGACACGGGGGAACTGCCTGAACTCGTGGAAAAGGTGATGACAGAACCTTCCGCAGAGATTATCAGCAGGATAGGGACTTACAGGGAGAAGGCAATAGGAGAGATCGGATACGCGATATTTCGCGGGGACATTGAATATGAACACATCTGCAACCTGCTGGAGGCCGCCGTCAGCATAAAATGCCACAGGACCGCAAAGCTGCTGCTCGACGTCCTCATGGAATTCGGAACCCCGGGCGGAGGAGGAGACAGTCGGATAAAGACGTATCTTGTTGAGATGCTACCGCTTCTGTCCATTCATATCTTCAACATGCTTGACAACAGGGAGGCGGATTTTTTCGACCGGTGGATCATATACGAATTCCTGATGTCCATCCCTGACCAGAGGGTCTTCAGTTATCTGAGGAGGGAACTGGACGATATGGAGTTCTGGTACCATAAACCCCTCGCCGGAGACGACGAAGAGATTACAACGGAATTTTACGGAGACATAACAGACTGGCTTATCGCGCTTGCCGACAGGAGGGCCGTGCCGGTCTTTATCCGCCTGCTGCATGGGGGTGAAGACAGGGGGATTCCGCAGGATGTGCTGAATACCGCGGCCGAAAAACTGCGGGATTCGCCCTGGTATGAGGAGATAAAGACAGGGCTGAGGCTGCTTGATGAGGGGGAGACCGTCATGATTGAGCAGGATCAGAACCATATGGAGTTCTTCGGCAGGAAGACCGGGGAGTATGCTGAATTTCACAAAATGATGCGGGGAAGGGCAGAACTCGCCGACCTGCAGAGGAAACTCGATATTGAGACAAAGAGATGGAATGAGTCATACCACGAGTCCCTTGACG
This sequence comes from Deferribacteres bacterium, assembly GCA_013152795.1. Lineage (GTDB taxonomy): Bacteria > Nitrospirota > Thermodesulfovibrionia > UBA6902 > UBA6902 > JAADFS01. The sequence goes on along the minus strand of JAADFS010000163.1, from coordinate 7,373 downwards.
GGCTCAGGCCCGTGGACATCCCGAGGGCGCCCCTGCAGATCGATCTTCTGAAAAGGATGTTTTCGGATTTTGAGCGGAAAATGGCCGGCAGGGAGCATGAGGACATGCAGGAAGCCATGGGCGAATTCATAGAGTTTCAGGACGAATGGATGCTCACGCCGCTTGAGGACAGGGGCGGGGGAATACCGCTCGTAATGATGATGAAAGAGGAGGAGTCATCCGCGGATACATTTGCGCTCAAGGAGAATTTCAATGCGTATAAGAAGAGCAAAGTCGATGCATTGTATGTAGAGGCATCGGGACTCTTCGACGAAGGCAAAAAAGAGGCGGCTGCGGGGAGGATAAAGGCATTGCTTCAGTTGGAGCCTGATCACCCGTTTGCGCTTGGTCTGGCAGAGAAGATGCGCCTGGACATCTGAGTATTTCCATGCTGTCGAGCCTCCGCCGGCGGTATTTTTATCTCGTGTAAAGGGTGATACAGCGATTGGATTTTAAACCCGGTTAAGTGCTATACTACCACTTGATTTTTCTTGATATATCCTTGAGTACTGCTTGAACGGGCAGACTCTCCTGCCCCTTGGCGATATCTTGATGCCACTGTAACTCAGGCAAGGGATATCTGACCGTAAATTAAAGAGGACCCAGAGGGAAATATTGATAAGTCTTGGAAACAAACGCCGGTGCGGCACTGTCTTTATCCTCTCGGCAGTGCTCCTGTCACTGTTTATCCTTCCGCTGAAGGCCGAGACTGTTTCCGCTGGCGGGACATCACCGATTGTCAAGCTCGTTGAGATCAGGGGAAACAAAAAGATCAGCAAAGACACGGTCTACTCCAGGATTGAAAGCAAACCCGGCACGCCCTTTTCAAGAAACACGGTCCGGGAGGATATAAAACGCTTATACGCAATCGGATATTTTGATGATGTAAAGGTGGAGATCGAACCATTTGAAGGAGGCGTCAAACTAATATTCGATCTGGTGGAAAAGCCCACGATCGTCAGCCTGGATTTCCAGGGCAACAAGGAAATAGAAACAAAAAAACTCAAGGAACAGATAACCATCACATCAGGCGCGATTGCAAACCTCTCCCTTATAACGGATAATGTCAGAAAGATAGTCTCCTACTACCAGTCCGAAGGATATTGGCTCGTCAAGGTGGTTCCGGTGATCAGGGAGATATCCGAAGATGCGGTCGCCCTGACTTTCCAGATACAGGAAGGGCCGAAGGTAATAATAAGCCATATTGATATTGAGGGCAACAGCGCGATTTCCGACAGAAAGATCAAAAAGGTCATGAAGACGAGGGAGTGGTGGATATTCTCATTTATCACGGGATCGGGAATTTACAGGAAGGAAGAGATCACCAGGGACCTGCAGAGGATCAGGGATCTCTACCACAACAACGGTTATATTTATGTGGCGGTCTCTGAACCGGAAATAACACTGAGCGAGGACAGGAAGGAGCTTTCCCTGAGAATATCAATATCCGAGGGGGACCAGTACAGAGTGGGCGAACTGAAAATAAAGGGCAATACGGTATTTTCCGAATCCGAGCTCCTCGAGCAAGTCAAAACCGCGCCGGGACGGATATTCGACAGGAGTGCCCTCAGGAAGGATATGGACAGGATCATAGACCTCTATATGGAGAAAGGCTATGCCAGGGCGAACATCAATCCACTGATCACCGTCAACTCAGAGGAGAAAACCGTGAATATCACCCTGTCCGTAAGCGAGGACGGGATATTCCGGATCGGCCGGATAAACATATCAGGCAATACAAAGACCCGCGACAAGGTCATCAGGAGGGAAATGAGGCTCGACGAGGGGGATATATTCAACAAAAAACTCCTCAAGAGAAGCTTTCAGAGGATTAACAATCTCAACTATTTTGAAAGCGTTGACATCATCCCCACCCCCCGCGTTGATGAGCATCTGATTGATATAGATGTGGAAGTAAAGGAAAAGACAACCGGCATGCTGAGCATAGGCGGCGGATACAGCACCATCGATAAATTCATGTTCATGGGGGAAGTGACACAGGCGAACCTCTTCGGGAAGGGCCTGCGCCTGAGGCTCAAGACAGAGCTGAGCTCGCGCAGAAAGAACTACAACATCGCGCTTCAGGATCCCTGGTTCATGGACAAACCCATCTCCGCTTCATTCAGCCTCTACAATGAATCATTTGAGTATCTGGATTATGATAAAAACTCCACGGGCGGCTCCATCGGCTTCGGCAAAGAGCTGACCGAGTACATCGGCGGCAGGGTCATATACAGGCTCGAAAAGGTGGATATCACGGATATTTCGGAAAACGCATCATCACGCATCAAGGAACAAGAGGGCGAGAAGGTCACGAGCAGCATAAGCCCTGCAATATGGAAGGACACCCGCGACAGCTTCCTTGACCCCACAACCGGCTCAAGAAATGCACTCTATACCACTGTCGCGGGCCTGGGGGGGGACAACTATTTTGTAAAGGGCCTGTTTGATTCAATATGGTATTTCCCCGTGATACGCAATACCACGTTCAGCATACGCGGCAGATTCGGTTATGCCACGGGCTTTGCAGGCAGGGACCTCCCCCTGTATGAAAGGTTCTACGTGGGGGGGATCAACACGGTAAGGGGCCTCGGTTTCGGAGAGGGGGGGCCGAGAAACGAACAGGATGAAAAGATCGGCGGCAACAAGTATTTTCAATAACGAGTATATCATACCTATTGCAAAGGACATCAGACTTAAGGGCGTCCTGTTCTTTGACTACGGCGCCTCTTTTGACAAAGATGACAATATATCCTTACGCGACATGAGAAGCACCGCCGGATTCGGTTTCAGGTGGATGTCCCCCTTCGGGCCCATAAGGCTGGAATGGGGGTACAACCTGGATCCGAGAGAGGGGGAAAGCAACAACAGGCTTGAATTCACAATGGGAGGAGTCTTTTAATTTAAACAAGGGAGGGTTTATGAGGAAAACGGTTTTCGTGATAATTCTGTCGGTATTTGCACTGGCGCTGAGCGCACAGGCATCCGATCTGAAAATAGCCTGCGTGGATTTAAACAGGGCGTTGAACCAGTCCGATGAAGGCAAGAAGGCCATAAAGATACTGGAAGAAATGCGCAGGGCCAATAAGGAACGCCTGATCAAAAAGAACGAAGAGATCAAAAAGATCGAGGAGGAGATAGCCAAGCAGGCCTCCATCCTCAATCCGGAAGCAATAAAGAAAAAAAAGGAGGAGCGTGAAAAGCTCATCAGGGACTTTCAGAGGCTGCGGCAGGACTCCCAGGATGAATACCGGAAGAAAGAGAACGACTTTGTGCAGAAGATATTCGGAGAGATGAGGGTCATCCTAACCGAAATAGCCGACAAGGAAGGTTACACCGTGGTCTTTGAGAAAAACGAAAGCGGCATACTCTATATATCGAAGAAGCTGGACCTGACTGACAAGTTGATCAGCGAATTCAATAAGAGAGCTTCGAAAAAGGCCGGGAAAAGCAAAAAAAGCAAGTAGTGTCAGCGATCGGTGACACTCTCCAACACCATGAAACTCAGGGAACTGGCACGTATTACAGGCGGCAGGATATCAGGCGATCCGGAGGTTGAAATAACCGGGGTAGCGGGGATAAAGGAGGCCGGCGAGGGGGATATCACTGTCCTGTCGGACAGGAAATACCTTGAAGACGCCTTGAATTCACACGCCTCGGCCGTGATTGTAAAGGAAGAGCCGGAGGGCCTGAAGGCGAGCATGCTTGTCGTCGACAATCCACAGCTTGCCTTTGCGAGGGCGCTTGAGGTCTTTTACAAAAAACCCTTCAGGCCGGCGGGCGTCAGTGAACGGGCGGTTGTCGGCAGTAATGTGAGCATGGGAGAGGATGTCTCCGTGCATCCGCTTGCCTGTATCGGCAGCAACGTCACGCTGGGGGCGCGGGTCGTCATATTCCCGGGGGTTTATATCGGTGAAGACGTATCCATCGGTGATGACTCGGTTGTCTATGCCAATGTAACAATCAGGGAGAATGTAAGGCTCGGCAGCAGGGTGACAGTGCATGCAGGCGCGGTGATCGGAGCCGACGGCTTCGGGTATGTATGTGAAAAGGGTATCCATCATAAGATACCCCAGGTGGGGGGCGTGATAATCGAGGATGACGTTGAGATAGGGGCGAATGTTGTAATCGACAGGGCAACGACCGGCAATACTGTTGTGGGATGCGGTACAAAGATCGACAATCTCGTCCAGATCGCCCATAATGTAAAAATAGGCAAACATTGTATAATAGTAGCCCAGACCGGCATCAGCGGCAGCGTGGAGATCGGCGACGGGGTCGTGCTCGCAGGCCAGGTGGGTGTCAGGGACCATGTAAAGATAGGCAGCAGGGCCATGGCAGGTGCGCAGTCGGGCATCACCGGTGATATTCCGGCAGGGGAGGTATATTCCGGGACCCCCGCGATTCCGCACAGGACCTGGCTGCGCGCGCAGAGCATATACGCAAAGCTGCCGGAGTACGTGAGGCGCCTGCGGGACCTGGAGAAAAAGCTCAACCGTGTCTGAAATTCCGCTTGCGGATTTAGATAAGGAGGGACATTTACATGATGAACAGCCGTGAAATACAAAACATCCTGCCCCACAGATTCCCTTTTCTTTTAGTAGACAGGATCACCGAAATACAGCCCAATGCAAAGGCAGTGGGCATAAAAAACGTCACCATCAACGAGCCGTTCTTTCAGGGGCACTTCCCTGATTATCCCATCATGCCCGGGGTGCTGGTCATAGAGGCAATGGCACAGGTCTCGGGGATACTGGCCTTTCATTCAGGGGCAAAGGGGAAATCCGTTTTTTTCATGAGCATAGAAAAAGCCAAGTTCAGAAAGCCCATAGTCCCGGGGGACCAACTGCGCCTGGAGGTCAACGTCCTGCAGCACAGGAGCAATGTGTGGAAGTTTTCGGGCCAGGCGTTTGTGGACACCAGGCTTGTGGCAGAGGCTGAATTTACGGCCATGGTGACTGAAGAGGAATTGAAAAATGGCTAAACCGAAGATTCACCGTACGGCTATTGTTGACTCGGGTGCAAAGCTCTCTGAAGGAGTGGAGATAGGCCCTTACTGCATTGTCGGCAAGAGGGTGAAGCTCGGCAAAAACACCAGGCTTTTTTCAAATGTGGTCATAGAAGAGACTGAGATGGGCCAGAACTGTGTTGTATACCCCTTCACCTCCATAGGGCTCCCGCCGCAGGACATCAGATACAAAGGCGAAAAGACAGCGGTCAGGATAGGCGACAACAATATCATAAGGGAATATATCACCATTCACCGCGGCTCTGTCGGCGGGGACAAGGTGACGAGGATAGGGAACAACAATTTCCTGATGGCTTATGTGCATATCGCCCATGACTGCAATATAGGCAACCACGTGATAATGGCCAATGCAACCACGCTGGCGGGCCATGTGGTTGTGGAGGATTATGCATTCATAGGAGGGCTTGTCGCCGTGCACCAGTTTACGAAAATAGGGGCGTATTCAATGATCGGCGGTTTCAGCGCGATCCCGCAGGATATCCCGCCGTTTACAACCGCGGCGGGCGACAGGGCGAAACTCTACGGCCTGAACACCGTTGGCCTGAAACGCCAGAATTTCAAGGATTCGACGATCAAGGACCTCAAAAAGGCGTACAAGATACTGTTCCGCAGCAAGCTTACCCTGAAGGAGGCCATAAACAAATTAAAAAATGAGGTCGAGCAGTCGGACGAGATCAAATATCTCATCAGGTTTATTGAAGAAAACAAGAGAGGGATATGCCGCTGAGGGCATCCGGTGAATCAGGGGCCCCGAGGACACTGGGGCTTATCGCGGGAATGGGCGAACTGCCTGGTGCGGTTGCATCCGGCGCGAAAAAAATGGGCTACAGGGTCGTGGCAATCGCCCTGCAGCCGCCTGCTGATGAGTCATTAAAACCGGTCGCGGATGATTTCCACAAGATAAATATCGGGCGGTTCGGGGGCCTGATCAACCTGCTCAAGAAACTGTCCATTACCGAGGCGGTGATGGCGGGCAAGGTGCCCAAACGCCTCCTCTATGCAAACAAGACAAACCTTGTCCCGGACCTGAAGGCCGTGAAACTGCTCTTCTCACTGAAAGACCGTTCAGACGACACCATCATGAAGGCCGTTGTCGGAGAGCTGGAGAAAAACGGCGTCAGGCTACACAAGACAACCGCGTTTATAAAGGACCTGCTTGCCCCTGAAGGGGTGATGACACGCCGGAAACCCTCAAGGGCCGAGATGCAGGACATAGAGTTCGGATGGGGCATCGCCAAAAAGATAGGCCGGCTGGACATCGGCCAGACAGTCGTCATAAAGGACCAGGCGGTTATGGCGGTTGAGGCCATGGAGGGCACGGACGAGGCCGTCAGGAGAGGCGGGGCCCTTGCAGGAAAGGATGCTGTGGTGGTGAAAGTGAGCAAGCCGCAGCAGGATATGCGGTTTGACGTGCCTGTAGTAGGCAGCGGCACTCTCAGCGCAATGAAAAGCTCAGGCGCAAGGGTGCTGGCCGTGGAGGCCGGAAAGTGTATCATCATCGACAGGGAGAACTTTATAAAAGAGGCCGACAGGGCGGGGATTGCGGTGGCAGGGATAAAGAAATGATAAGGGTCGCGGTCATAGGCGCAGGCTCAATCGGGTATCATCATGCGAGGATATTTTCGGGCCTGCAAGGTGTGCAACTTGCGGGTGTGGTTGATATCAACCCGCAGAGGGCGCGGCAGGTCGCATCAGAATACAACTGTGCGGCGTACGTTGATTACATGGATATTATAGATTCCGTGGATGCGGTCAGCATTGCGGCGCCTACCACCCTGCACTTTCAGATAGGGATGGATATACTGAAACACGGCAGGTGCCTGCTCATTGAAAAGCCGGTGACAACGACTGTCGAAGAGGCTGATGCACTTATCCGCGAGGCTGAAAAGAGGGACCTCGTACTGCAGGTGGGACACCTTGAAAGATTCAACCCCGGGGTCTCCATGCTGAGCCGGATGGTGGACAGACCGGACTTTATCGAATGCCGCAGGCTGTCCCCTTTTCTGGGAAGGGGCGCGGATGTGGACGTCACACTTGACTTAATGATACACGACATAGATATAATATTAGGCTTGGTGAACTCCGGTATTACCGATATCCGCGCCACGGGGGCAAAGGTCCTGACTGAAAATATCGATATAGCCCGTGCATGGATTGAATTTGAAAACGGCTGCATCGCCGAGGCCACGGCAAGCCGGATAGAGAAGGAAAAGACCAGGCGGCTCAGGATATTCCAGCGCGGTTCCCTCATGGACCTGGACTATCAGACACAGGAGATAACGTGCCGCAGGGGACTCAACGGCAG
>JAADFS010000162.1 GCA_013152795.1 Deferribacteres bacterium | reverse complement strand
CAATATGGGGAAGCATGTCCGAGTCCAACGCCAGTGAACCGGGTCCCATCTCACTGAATTTGTGCGGACAATCCACACAATCCTTCTCCCAGGCAGCCATCGCTGCATTCGGAGATAACAAAACAAGCATAAGCGCACCGAACATCAGTAATAAATTTCCTACTTTTCTGCTCATTACAGGGGATCTTAGGTGTGTCATTTTTCTTTCCTTTCTTTTTCTCAATTCAGTATGTAAAAGAAGGCTGTTTTAAGTGTCATTTACGGCTAAGTTATCAGCTAATTATGGCCTCTGCATTTTCCCATGCATTTTCCGTTTGTTATCACATTAACCACTACACTGTCTTCATACAAAACGTCTTCATCCAGTTCACCGTTCATATCCGTATCAACCCTGAAATAATATATATATTCACCTGGATGGTGAAACGGCACGACCGGGATATCAACAGAGTCGATCTCATATAAGGACCCCTGATCCGAAACGGCTATGCCGTACTCCCACCTGCCCGTCTCAAAGTTATAGTGGTACCAGCCATAAGGAGTTTCCACAAGTATCCACCAGTCGGCGTCTTTGCCGTCAAAGCTTCCCGGTGACAGCGCAATCGTGATTGAAAGTGTATCATGGTGTGTGACTGTAACCGGCCCGTCCGACCCGTTTGCCTTTATGTCGGGGACAGGAAGGATTATATCTCCAGACAGATCGTTGTCGAGCTTTGACACAATGACATCACAGTAGCTACTATCATTACGTGTAGTATCAAACGCGCCTTCAGTTACCGGATAATCAGATGAGAATGTATGTCCTGCAACAAACACATTGTCCGATGAATCTATTGCAAGGCCTTTGACAGAATCCCAGTCACTGCCCCCAATGAACGTCGATGACAAAAGGCTGCCGAGATTGCTGTCGAGCTTCGATACAATAACATCATAATTCCCACCTTGAGTAGTATCGTAGGCGCCTACGGTTACGGGATAATCAGTTGACGCTGTCGACCCCGCAACGAGCACATTGCCGCAACAAGCACATTGCCTGAAAAATCTGTTGCAAGGGCCTTGGCATAATCAGCCGCGGTTCCCCCAATGAATGTTGATGACAAAAGGCTGCCGAGATTGCTGTCGAGCTTCGATACAATAACATCATAATTCCCACCATTGTATGTAGTATCAAACGCGCCTACAGTTACGGGATAATCAGTTGACGCTGTCGACCCCCGCAACAAGCACATTGCCTGAAAAATCTGTTGCAAGGGCCTTGGCATAATCAGCCGCGGTTCCCCCAATGAATGTTGATGACAAAAGGCTGGAGAGGCTCCCGTCGAGCTTTGAAACAAAAACATCTCCTCCACTATTATATGTGGTATCAAATGCGCCTTCAGTCGTGGGATAATCAGATGAAATTGTATGTCCCGCAACAAACACATTACCTGACGAATCTGTTGCAAGGGCCTTGGCGGAATCATGAGACCCCCCTCCAATGAATGTTGATGACAGAAGGGTGCCGAGATTGTTGTCAAGCTTTGATACAATAACATCATAATTATTATTTCCTTGTTCACTATATGTAGTATCAAACGCCCCTTCAGTCGTGGGATAATCAGATGAAATTGTATGTCCCGCAACAAACACATTACCTGAAGAATCTATGGCAAGGGCATCGGCATAATCAGCCGCGGTTCCCCCAATGAATGTTGATGACAAAAGGCTTGTCAGATCACTGTCAAGCTTTGATACAATGATATCAACAGAGCCATTATAGGTTGTATCATAAGCCTCTTCAGTTACCGGATAATCAGATGCCCCTGTAGGTCCTGCAATAAACACATTGCCGGAAGAATCTATTGCAAGAGCATTGGCATAATTACACTTCCTCCGACAAATGTTGAAGCCAGAAGGGGGTCTATGACAAGGGGCTTTGTCTTGTCATACTCGCCCACCTGAAAACCATATGTGAGCCTGCCGGTCTCCGGAAGGACATAGTTCGCAGCCACCTGCACCCTCCCGCCGTTTATCTCCTGATAGGCTACAGGCCTTGTCATCTTCACCGTCCCAAGCGCGGTCTCTATCTCAAGCTCTCCAGCCCTGTTGATTTTGATGCCTTTAGCTCCTTCCGCCTTCAGCTTTATGTCCGAAACATCGCCTCCGGGATATACCGTAAAGAGCTTCTCCACATTGCTGCCGTATGCCTTGAGCCTGAGTTCTATGCCTCTGTATACCTTACCAAGACTTACTTCACGCCACGTGGGTATGTCCGTCCTCCACCTGTCTCTGCCGCCAATAAAATAATTCGCCCTTGTTACCGACCTTTCAACACCCTTTATGACCCCCTGCCTTGCACCCTGAAGGCTCTCCCTTATTGCTACAGCCCTCAATGCCGCCTGCCGTCCCTCGCCCCGGGTTACGGGCTCCGCCTTTCGCAGGTTGTATACCATCTCCCCTTTATCCGTCACATACACCGTGCCCGCAAATGTGTTTGCATAAAACTTCACGGACCCGTCCCTGACCTGCCCCCGGTTTTCGATAAAAGGCACCTGCAGCCCCAATACCTTTTTCATCAGAGCCTCCCTGCTCACTGCTTCACTGCCCTGCGTCTCTGCAAATGCAGATACCGGTGCAAGCATTATCAACAGAATCCCGGTCAGTCCCAATACATACATCTTTCCCCGTTTCATTTTTCCCCCCTTCTTAATCTTTCGACATAGCGGCATTAAAATACCCCCAGCCGGGCAGGAAATCCTGCCGTAAAAGCTTTATCTACGATTCCCTATTAGGAATGTCTGGTAACCCTGGCAACTGCACCTGAATTTTGAACCCTGTGCAGCGTAAAAGGCTTTCCCCGCCTTTTCTTCACCGGATGACGGAGATGTCCCGTATCCGGGTGACAAATATCAACTTTTGCAATCTTTTTTTAAAGAATAATTTGGATATGCATCAAGCTGTTGTGAAACAGCATTTCCGGTAATGGTAGCAGACGCCGGCCTTCTTATTCAACCTACTTATAGCACCTATAAATATTTTTTATAGGATTATTTCCCTGTCATACCGGCGTGCTCAGGGATGATATCTCTTTTTTTTCAGCTTCGCAGTTCGGCACCGAGCTCTGCCTCAAGGCTTTTTATTATAGCGGAATGCACAGCGTCGACTTCACTGTCGGTGAGGGTCTTTACAGCGGATCTGTAACGAATGGAGAATGCAAGGCTCTTTTTGTCCTCGGGAATCGGTTTCCCCGTGTATATATCAAACAACTTGACTGATTCAATTATGTCCGTATCAGTTCCCCGGATGATCTTTTCAGCCTGTGCGACTGTTGTGTCTTTTGATACTATTATGGCTATATCCCTTTCAACATAAGGATACCTGGGCAGGGGAACATAAGTTATCCTCGCAGGTACGGCCTCGCGGATTTTTTCTATATCATGTATTTCCAGTATGATTACATCCCCTTTAATGTCGAATGCCCGGGCGACACCGGGATGCAGGGTACCGAGGGAACCCGTTTTGCGGCCCTCAATGACAATAGAACATGATTTGCCGGGATGGAGATACGGTTCAACAGGCGATGCGCCCCGCTCAAAGGAGTACCTCTTTATCTTCAGCTCCAGAAATAGATTCTCAACAGTTCCCTTTAAATCATAGAAGCCGTCGTGTTTATCCTGCCAGATGGATGCGGTCACATCTTTATGGTAAACAGCCGCAAACTGCGTGATTTCATCAGGAAGTTTTCCCCCCGACGGCAGAAACACGCGCGACACCTCGAAGAAACGGAGCATCTTCTCACCCCTGTTCAGGTTCAGGGCGATGTTGTTCAGGAGCGCTGGTATGAGCGTTGTCCTCATTGCTGATTCTTCTTTTCTCAGGGGATTTCTGATATGGATGATATCCCTTCTTTTGTCATCCGGAGGCAGGTTCAGCTTTTCGAGTGCATCCGGATTCAGAAAACTGAAATTGATGACTTCTGAAAAGCCTGATTTAACCATGGAGTTTTTCAGGGTCTTGATAAGCTCCTGAGTCTCATGCTCCGGCGGCGAACTCATCTGCATCGTGGGCAGTGTGGAGGGTATGCGGTCATATCCGTAAAGCCTCGCCACCTCTTCAATGATGTCAACATCCATTTCCATATCGGTTCTGTATCCGGGCGGAACAGCGGCTATGCCCTCCCCTTCCCTTTCGACCCGGAATCCGAGGTTGCCCAATGTCTTCTCCACAAAAGCCCCGTCTATATCCACCCCGATGACGGAGCTGATTTTCTTGAATGAAACCCGTATCTTTCCCCGCTCAAACGGCTCGGGGTAATTGTCGGTCATCCTTGTGACCCGTCCGCCTGCCGTCTGCACAATCAGTTGCGCCGCCCTGTCAAGTGCAAGGGTGACGGCCTCGATGTCAACCCCTCTCTCGAACCTGTATGAGGATTCAGTGGAAAGACTGAGCGCCCTTGAGGTCCTCCTGACCAAGGAGGGCTTGAAATAGGCGCTCTCAAGCAGGATGTTGAGCGTTGATTCCGAAACCTCGGTATTGCGGCCCCCCATTACCCCTGCTATTGCAACGGGTTTTTCAGCATCCCATATCAGAAGCGCCTCAGCGGGCAGTTTCCGCTCCTCGCCGTCAAGTGTACGGAATTTTTCCACGCCTGCCGCCTGTCTGACAACTATTCTCCCCCCTGTTAGCTTATCAAGGTCAAAGGCGTGCATGGGCTGGCCGAGTTCCAGGAGCACATAATTGGTGATATCCACGATATTGGATGCCGGCCTGATACCGCAGGATTCAAGACGTTTTGAGAGCCATTCAGGGGAAGGCCCGGGCTTTACGCCCCTGATTATCCTCGAGGAATACCGCGGGCAGAGCTCCGGAGATTCAATCTCAACAGCAGGGCCTTCTCCTTCCTCCGCTCCGATCTTTACAGTAATATCCTTAAACGGAATTTCCAGGACAGCGGATATTTCACGGGCAATGCCCCTGATACTCAAACAGTCAGGCCTGTTAGGTGTGATACCGATATCGAATATCGTATCGCCTTCGAACTCCTCAATTTCTTCAACCTCAAGGCCGGCCATCGTCAGTGTATGGGCCAGTTTATCCGGCGGCAGATTGAAGTCGACAAATTCCTTAAGCCACTTGTATGATGCTTTCATTCAGTTGACCTTATAATTAAAGTCTTGTCAAAATTGTTCAAGAAAACGTTTATCATTCTCCGGGAAGAGCCTTATATCATCAATCCCGTACTTCAGCATCGCCACCCGCTCTATCCCCAGTCCGAATGCAAAACCCGTATAGAGCTCCGGGTCATATCCTGCCTTTTCATATACCCGCGGGTTGATCATGCCTGCACCCAGAATCTCTATCCAGCCGGTACCTCCGCACACGTGACATCCGGCGCCGCTGCATATGACACAGGAGATATCAATCTCCGCGCTCGGCTCGGTAAACGGGAAAAAGCTCGGTCTGAACCTTAGCGATGTATCCCTGCCGAAGACCCTGTGGATAAGCAGCTCCAGCACACCCTTTAGGTCGCTGAAGCGGATATGTCTGTCGACCATGAACCCCTCGAGTTGATGAAACATGGGAATATGGCTGACATCCGCGTCGCACCTGTACACCTTGCCTGGGGCAATCACCCGCAGGGGCGGCGAATTTTTCTCCATAACGCGGACCTGGACCGATGATGTGTGGGTTCTCAGGACCACGTCGTCACTGATGAAGAAGGTATCCTGCATATCCCTTGCAGGATGATCCTTCGGGAAATTCAGGGCCTCGAAGTTATAGTAATCAAGCTCCACTTCCGGCCCCTCCTCAACAGTGAATCCCAGGGAAACGAATATGGCGCTTATCTCGTCAAGAACCCGGGTTACGGGATGCAGGTGGCCCGCCGGGATAAAACATCCCGGCACTGTCACATCAATCTGCTGGGTCCTGAGGGATTTGTCCAGCTCCGATGACCTGAAAATGTCTTCCTGCTTTTTTAAGAGTGATTCAATGAAGTCTTTTGCTTCATTCAGGATACGGCCGACACGGGGTCTGTCCTCCCTGGGAATGGAGCCCAGGGAGCTGAACTTTCTGGTAAGCAGACCTTTTCTTCCGAGGTATTTTGCTTTGAGGTCATTGATATCTTTGAGGCTTCCGGCGCGGGCAATGTCATCCTGCGCGAGGTTCTTTATGGATTCAATGTCATTTAACATTCCCTTTTTTGACCATTTCCACAAGGTTATTGAAGGCCTGGGGGTCATTGCAGGCAATATCCGCAAGGGCCTTCCTGTTTAACTGCACGTTCATGTTCCTGAGCTTGTTCATGAACTGGCTGTACGTCATACCCAGCGCCCTGACGGCTGCATTTATCCTGATTATCCACAGTGACCTGAACTCTCTCTTCCTGGCCCTTCTGTCCCTGTATGCATTCAATAACGCCCTGTCAACGGCCTGGGCCGCAACCTTGTAAAGACGGCTTCTGGCGCTGTAGTATCCCTTTGCCATCTTAAGGACTTTTTTCCTTCTCCTCCTGGTCTTGAAACCACCTTTGGCTCTCGGCATTTATAGTTACCTCCTGAGATTTCTGAAAACAAATTGACTATGAATTATACAGTATAT
>JAADFS010000161.1 GCA_013152795.1 Deferribacteres bacterium | reverse complement strand
ACAGTGCCTATTGTACCGAGGTCCTGTACGTCTTCCTTTAATATGACTTTCATTTTCAGATCTCCCACCTTTTCTGCAAGTTATTTCCGGAATTTTCCGGTACAGGTAATTGGATATTTTAGCCTAATGGAGGGCAAAAATCAAAGTCAAGGCATAACCTCCCGTAAAACAAAGGCTGTTCAGCCGCGAAGCAGGTTATGCAATACCCCTTTTCAGCCCGCGCCTTATTCGTCCCATGACATCCGCAACCCCGTCGATTTCATCATCCGAGTGGGCCGCGGTGACCGAAAACCTTATCCGGCATCTGCCCTCCGGCACTGTGGGGGGCCTGACGGCAGGGGCGAATATCTTATTTCTGTAAAGATGTTTCCCGATCTCTAATGCATTCTCCGCATCGCCGGCCATAACCGGTATAATCGGGGTCTCTGATTCAAGGGTGTCAAATCCAAGTTGACTGAGCCCATTGTATAGCCGCTGCCTGTTTTCCCACAATCTCTTTCTCAAATCCCCTGAGTCCGAGTCGATTATATCAATCGCCATGATACAGGCCTCACACACTGCCGGGGGAAGGGATGTGGAATACATAAAGCTCCTCGCCCTGTTGATGAGCAGGCGTATTAAATCTTTCCCGCCGGCGACAAAGGCGCCGAAACATCCGGCCGCCTTGCCCAGTGTGCCCATCTGGATAACGTGCTCCGGCCTTATGCCGAAGTGCTCAAGCCCTCCCCTGCCGGTCTTCCCGATCACTCCCGTGGCATGCGCATCATCTATCATTAATAAGGCATCATATCTCCTGCTCAGCATCACGATGTCCTCAAGAGGGGCGATATCGCCGTCCATGCTGAAGACAGTGTCGGTGACTATCAGCCGCCTTGCCGCTGCCCTGCACTTTGACTTTTCCCTGAGGAGGTCTTCAAGGTGATTCATGTCTTTATGCCTGTAGATGTTCACACCGGCCCCTGAGAGCCTGACACCGTCTATGATGCTTGCGTGATTCAGCTCATCGCTGAAAATCTCCGCCTCCTTCCCTGCAACGGCCGGGATAATCCCCGTGTTTGCGGCATATCCCGTGTTGAAAACCAGCGCCGCCTCTGTTTTTTTGAATTCCGCTATCCGTTCCTCCAGCCTCCTGTGCGGCGCATGAGTGCCGCTTAAGAGTCTTGAACCTCCGGAGCCGAAACCGTATTTGTTCACGGCCCTGACAGCGGCTTCCATAATGCGGGGATGGCCGGAGAGGCCGAGATAGTCATTGGAGGAGAAATTCAGAAACTCCTGTCCGTTTATCAATATCTTTGAACCGCGGCATGATTCAGTAAGAGGGAGGTCTCTCAAGAGATTCCGCTGTTCAAGGCATCTTAATTCCTCGGCGAATGTCTCGAATCCGCCTGAAGGTCTTCTGCTGAACGGGGATGGTAAAGAATCGTTTGTCTTTGGCCGCGTTTTTTTTTCAGACCCCTTCACGTTCGTCGGCAGACCATATGTACTTGTGGATCTGCAACTGCATCCTTACAGGAAGGTTGTCACGCAGTATCCAGGAGACAAGGGACTTGGGGGCGAGTTTGCCGTAGGCAGGGGACATCAGGATATTGTCGAACTTCTCGTGCAGACTGTTGCTGAATATGACATCCTTTGCCCACAGATAATCCGACTCATCCATGAGCACGAATTTTATCTGGTCGGTCCTTTTGAGGAATTCAAAGTTCTTGGGCCTCATTCTCTCGCTCATGCCGCTCTTCGGAGACTTGTAATCCATGATTATGTTGAGCCTCTTGTCAAGGCAGCCTATGCAGATCGAGCCGTTTGTCTCTATCAGGACGGTGTAGCCCTTGTCGAGGAGTGTCTTCAGGAGCCTCGGCGTCTCTTCCTGCAGTAACGGTTCGCCGCCGGTGAATTCAACCAGTTTAACCCCGAATTCCTCGATCTTGGAGATTATCTCCTCATCAGGAATCTCCCTGCCGTGGTAATAGGCGTAATTGGTGTCGCAGTATGTGCATCTGAGATTGCAGCCGGACAGTCTTATGAAGGTGCACGGAAGGCCTGCATATGTGGATTCTCCCTGAATGCTTTTGAATATTTCGTTTATTTTCAGCATATACCCGCGGCAGTCTTACCTGCCTTGTTTATGCAACCACACGCTAAACTTGAATAATAATACCATACCATAAAAAGCCTTGACAACTGCAACAGCGCTAAAGTTATAATTCATCAAATGATAAAGAAATCTTTTCTGATCTTTCTGTTTCTTCCCGCCGTGATTCTTTCCATCGAACCATCCTATGCCGATATCACCGTGATCAATGCCGAAGGAGTTGTAAACCCCGTTATGTCGGAATTCATATCCGGAAGCATCGACGATGCAGAGGAGGAAAAGGCCGAACTCCTCGTCATCAGGCTTGATACCCCCGGCGGCCTTGATACCTCGATGAGGTCGATCGTAAAGAAGATAATCTCCAGTAATGTTCCTGTAGCGGTATATGTCGCGCCCAGCGGGGCAAGGGCGGCTTCAGCAGGCGTCTTCATTACGCTTGCAGCGCATATAGCCGCAATGGCGCCCGGCACGAATATCGGCGCAGCCCATCCGGTGGGCGTTGGGGGCAAGATGGATGAAACCCTAACGGAGAAGGCTGTAAACGATGCCGCCGCATATATCAGATCACTGGCTGAAAAGAGAAACAGAAACGCCGCCTGGGCAGAGAAGGCCGTAAGGGAAAGCGTCTCGGTCACTGCGGAAGAGGCGCTGAAGCTTAAAGTCATAGATATTGTCTCTGCTGATATCACGGCACTGCTGGCCGAAATAAACGGAATGGAAGTCGAGACATCCTCCGGGAAACTTAAGGTGAAAACAGAGGGGGTCGCCGTCCGGTATAAAGATATGGGCTTCAGGGACAAGGTCCTAAATATAATAAGTAACCCTAACGTCGCCTATCTGCTCATGCTCATCGGTTTCTACGGAATATTTTTTGAGCTGACAAACCCGGGCGTCATATTCCCCGGCGTCATCGGCGCCACCATATCCCTGATACTTGCATTCTATTCGTTCCAGACCCTGCCGGTAAACTATGCAGGGCTCATGCTGATAATCCTGGGCATAATCCTGTTCATCCTTGAAATAAAGGTCACCTCATACGGCCTCCTGACGGTCGGCGGCCTGGTCTCCCTGCTCATCGGCTCCATCATGCTCTTTGACTCCCCGCTGCCCTTTCTGAAGGTCTCGCTGAATGTGATTCTCCCGGCTGTTATCCTTACCACACTGTTCTTCAGTCTGACCATTTTTCTTGTAATCAGGGCCTACAGGCGGAAGCCGGTAACCGGGGTCGAGGGTCTTATAGGGCTTGAGGGAGAGGCGCGGACCGATATTCACAGGGAGGGCCTGGTATTTGTGCACGGGGAATTATGGAAGGCATGGAGTGATGAGCCGATAAAGGCCGGTGAAAGAGTTGTTGTTGAGAAAGTCGATAATCTGAAGTTGAAGGTCCGGAAGGCAACGGGTGACCTCTTATAACTGAAGATAAAACAAAGGAGGGGAAAAAATGATACAGATAGGTTTTTCAGGGCTCGTACTGGCGGTTCTTCTGATAATCTTTTTTATCTCAAGTGCAATCAAGGTGCTTCGTGAATACGAGAGAGGGGTGGTATTCAGGCTCGGCAGGCTGATTCCGGTCAAGGGGCCGGGCCTTGTCATTATCTGGCCGGTCATTGACAAGCTTGTGAAGGTCAGCCTGCGCACGATCACGATGGATGTGCCCTCACAGGACATAATCACGAAGGACAATGTAACCGTAAAGGTCAACGCAGTCGTTTACTTCAGGGTTGTCGACCCCACAAAGGCAATAACGGATGTCCAGGACTTCGAGTATGCAACCTCCCTCATATCACAGACAACCCTCAGGAGCGTGCTCGGCCAGAGCAACCTCGACGACCTGCTGGCCAAGAGGGATGAACTGAATGCCCAGCTCCAGAAGATCATAGACGAACAGACAGAGCCGTGGGGCGTAAAGGTTACAACAGTGGAAGTCAAGAATGTTGATCTGCCGATCGAGATGCAAAGGGCGATCGCCAGGCAGGCAGAGGCAGAGCGCGAGAGAAGGGCCAAGGTCATTCACGCGGAAGGGGAATTCCAGGCATCACAGAAACTCGCACAGGCGGCTGAGATAATCGGGACCCAACCGACCGCCATACAGCTCAGATTCCTCCAGACCCTGACCGAGGTGGCATCCGACAAGAGTTCAACCACGATATTCCCCATACCGATCGACCTGTTTGAACCCTTTTTCAGGAAGGCCCAGAAGGAAGCGGGGGAGGCTTAACCTCAGGGTGCAGGGTGCAGTTGTCAGGGTGCAGAATAAAGTCCTGTTCCCCCTCCCCCTTGACGGGGGAGGGACGGGGTGGGGGTGAATGGAATCGCAGATAAAGCTTTCCCGGTAGTATGTTATGCCACTGTAAGATTACATTTTTTCTGCACCCTGCACCCTGACAACTGCACCCTTTGCACACCGGTAATTTTAATGCCCACTGTACTGTAAGGATAAGAAGGAGGAAACAATGGAAGCACAGGAAGTTGCAGCAGATATCGTCAGAAAGGCGCTGAACAGGGGATGTACGGCAGCGGAGGTTTTTGTAAAAAGCTCCCAGGGAATCTCGGTGGAGGCCAAGGACGGCAGGGTGGAGGCCATGGAGGTCTCGCGCGGCTTCGGCCTGTCGCTTAAGGTTATCAGGAGGCGCAAACTCGGTTTTGCCTTTATGACCATGCCTGCCGGCATCGGCTCATGCCGCAAGGAAATCGACAGGACAATAGATGAGGCCGTGCAGGGCTCTGAATGGACGGCTGCCGATGAGTATACCGGTATTCCCGATTATATGCCTCCAGGCGATGTCCTGGTTTTTGACGAAAAGATAAACAGTATCGATGAAGGGGATGTAATCAGGGATGCGATACTGCTTGAGGACAGCGCCCTTTCTTATGATGAGAGGATAAAAAAGGTCAGAAAGGCGGCGGTGAGCGCCGGTGCGGGAAAGACCGTGATTGTCAATTCAAAGGGGGTCAACGCCGCTTATGAGGCCACTTATTATTCAGCTCATGTAACGGCCGTTGCTACAGATAGGGATGGTGACAGCCAGATGGGCTGGGATTATGCGGGCAGCCGGAGATTGAGCGATATAGACATAAAATCAGTGGGTGAAGGGGCGTCAAAAAGGGCGCTGGAACTCCTCGGCTCCGTCAGGATCTCTCCTGTGAAGATACCGGTGATACTTGCCCCCTTCGTTGCCGTGGAGTTCCTTGAGATACTGAGTGCATCCCTGTCGGCCGAGGCGGTACAGAAGCAGCGCTCCTTTCTTGCCGGAAAGTCCGGACAGGAGGTCGTCAGCCCGCTTCTGGACATAATAGATGACGGCACCATGGCCTGGAGGACAGGCACCAGACCCGTTGATGACGAGGGGGTGCCTGTTGCGAATAAGACGCTGGTATCAGGCGGCGTGCTCAGGGGCTTCATACATAATACATATACTGCCGCCAAGGACAACACCGCCTCCACAGGCAACGCCTCAAGGGGAAGCTTCAAGAGCCTTCCCGGAATAGACGTGACAAACTTTTATATAAAGCCGGACGGCGGTAAATCCGGTGATGACATGGTGAAGTCGCTCTCGCGGGGCATCCTGATACTCGGGGCCATGGGGGTGCATACGGCCAATCCCGTGTCAGGGGATTTTTCAGTGGGCATCTCAGGGCAGTGGATAGAAAACGGCGAAACGGTTTATCCGGTAAAGGAGGCCGTTATCTCCGGCAACATCCTTGATATGTTCAGAAAGGTGGAGGGAGTCGGAAACGACCTGAGGTTTTACGGTAATATCGGCTCGCCCAGCCTTCTGATAGGTGATATGGACGTCAGCGCCTGAAAATCAGGCTAATCCTTTGTCTTATGGAAATTGTTCATCAGGGAATTTTTTAAGCTGCTTGCATGTCTTTCAAAACGTTTCATCAGTTTCCGCGCCCATACAAATTCTGTTCCGAGCAATGCAAGCCCTATAACAATTGTGGCCAGGCCGGGGCCCGGAAGAAACAGCATCGCCGCGCCGAAAAGCAGCACGGTCAACCCTATCACAAGCACGATGATCCGCTTGGCCTGCTTGAGGGACTTAACCACAAAATGATCTTTTTTTCTCAACGGTCTTTTCTCTCCATTATCCTTACAGTAGCATAAAATACTGCCGGCGGGGCAGAGGAGTCTGCCAGGAAAGCTTTATCTGCGATACCTTCAGGAAATATTCTGCACGACATATTCAAAGTAACCCCTCCCAACCTCCCCTTAACCTAAGGGGAGGAGTAAATATCTCCCCTCTTAGGTTAAGAGGGGCCGGGGGAATTATCCAATCAATATTTCCTGCAACAAAAACATATTTCCAATATCCTATCGCTTTATAAAGGTTTTCCGGCAGACTCCTCTGCCTCTTTATGCAACATTAAGGTTATTTTTGTATTTAAGTATACAACAGGGCATTGTTTTAATAACAGTTCAGCGGCTCATTCCCGGCGCCGTGCTTGACCGGGTGGTGAAAAATCCTTTAAAATGGGCAGCAGGCAAGGGGGTGAGTGGAATCGCAGATAAAGCTTTCCCGGCAGACTCCTCTGCCCCGCCGGCAGTATTTTATGCCACTATTATTGAATGTAAAAAAATACGCGAGAGTGGCGGAACCGGCAGACGCGCTGGACTTAGGATCCAGTGGGGCAACCCGTAGGGGTTCAACTCCCCTCTCTCGCACCAACTTCTCCTGCCCCGCCGCCGGTCTTTTATGCAGGTGGAGTCATAGCGGGATTTCAAGCAGAATTTTATCATAGTTTACCGTTGGTGTTGTCTTCTCCCTGCCATTCTTTGTTTTTTCCAGTTCGATAAGGCCCAGCTCAGCAAGATAACGGACATCATCTGAAACATTTTTGAGGTTGCGGTTAAGTATCTTGGCAAGTCTGTAAACAGACGCTGGCTGTTTCGCCTTGATGACCCTGAGTATCTTGAGTCTTTCCACAGTGATGGCCTTTCTCATCGTTTCAAGGTTTTCAAAGTAAACACCGGCTTTTTTCCTGCCGACCTTTTTCCCGCGTTCAAGGCTTTTCATGACTCCTTTTGCTTCATCAAGCATTTCTTCAACGCTTTTTATTCCAATAGTCACATTCTTGACTCTCATCTTTTCTTGAACCTCCCGAGGTCATTATAAAAATCTTCAAACAGCTTGTCTACAGACCATATTTTGACCTCAACTATACTGTTGTCCCGCCCCACAACTTTATCATGAAAAACAAGTTCCGCTTTCATATGGTAGTTTTATTATACCATATATCCACTCAAGTGAGTCAGGAATAATATGCGATTCTCCTTGACACGGGAAACTGAACTGATTTATTATTGAGACATGTCCTGCAATCATTTCATACCAGCAGAGAAACTTATTAAGTCGGCACGGCTTGCACCAGGCACCGTGGCTGAAGGGGGATTCTGTTAGCTGGGAGCATATAAATCCATAAGAAACTCAAAGGCCACGGAGCAAACACCGTGGCCTTTTTTAATGCGGCAATTCAGCACCGCAGATAAAAAATGAACGTATTGTATTTAATTTCTTCAGGAGGTGCGGCATGAGATGGGATGCAGAAAGATATGACGCTGTAAGAAAACCCCCGCAGGCGGATGCAGGCAGAGAGCTTATCTCCATGGCAGGTGTGAGGGTGGATGAT